>NZ_JBJGYX010000097.1:0-10866 GCF_054050195.1 Geodermatophilus sp. SYSU D00710 | reverse complement strand
CCCCCCCCCCCCCCCCCCCCCCCCCCCCCCCCCCCCCCCCCCCCCCCCCCCCCCCCCCCCCCCCCCCCCCCCCCCCCCCCCCCCCCCCCCCCCGCGCCCGGCCGACTGCGGCGCCGATCTCGCCGTGTGGTGCCCTACCTCACCCCGCAGCGTGAGGTCGGGCACTGCGGCGTCCGGTCCGACGTGTCCGGCGGCGCGCGGGGACGGTCCGCCACGACGAACGGCCCGGGCCCCCGCGCGGGGACCCGGGCCGTCGTCGTCCGTGCACTTCCGCGGAAGTGCCCAGGGCTCTCGGCTAGATGACCGCGCGGATCGCCGTCTCGAAGCCGAGCACGTGCTCGCGGGCGAGGTCGTCGGCCCGGTCGGTGTCGCCGGCGGCGATCGCCCGGAGCAGCTCCACGTGCTCCCGGACGTGCTCGTCGACCGTGGGCAGGCGGTCGAGGAAGTGGCAGAAGATCCGCGTCGCCAGGTTGTCGTAGCGGATCAGGACGTCCTCGAGGTGGGGATTGCCGGCCGCCCGGTAGATGGCCCGGTGCACCGCGAGGTCCCAGCGCATGAGCTCGGTCCGGTCGACCCGGGTGACGTCGAGCTGCTCGATGTGCGCGGCCAGTTCCTCGAGGTCGGGGCGTGGCGTCCGGGTGGCGCGCTCGGCGGCCCGGCGGGCGGCCAGGGGCTCGAGCTGGGCGCGGATGTCGGAGATGTGCGCCAGGTCGGAGATGTCCATGCCGGTGGCGAACGTGCCCCGCCGCGGGTAGGACACGACGAGCCGGTCGCCCTCCAGGCGCTTGAGCGCCTCGCGGACCGGGGTGCGGCCGACGCCCAGGTCCTTGGCCAGGTCGTCGTCGTCGATCGGGTCGCCCGGCCGGATGTCGAGCATGATCAGCCGGTCCCGGATCGCCACGTAGGCCCGGTCGGCCAGGGACGAGGCGGCCGGCTGGTCCAGGTCCAGCGGAGCGACGGTCACGCGCAGATCGTAGGCGTTGACCGCCTGCGGGTCTTGCCTCGTCAGAGGGATCGACATACCGTCATCCTACTAACTGATATACCAACTGTGTACCTCCGTCGCCGGGCGGTCGTCGCCGCGGCGGGTGGGAGGGGGGCCCCGGGTGACCATCAGCGCCTTCGACCTCTTCAAGGTCGGGATCGGCCCGTCCAGCTCGCACACCGTCGGGCCGATGCGGGCCGCCTGCTCCTTCGCCGCCGGGCTGCGGCACGAGGGGGTGCTCGGGCGGGTGGTCCGGGTGCGCTGCGAGCTGTTCGGGTCGCTCGGCGCCACCGGCCACGGCCACGGCAGCGTGCCGGCCGTCGTGCTGGGCCTCGAGGGCGAGCAGCCCGAGACCGTCGACCCGCTCGCGGCCCGGCCGCGGGTCGAGGCCGTCCGCCACGACGGCAAGCTGCGGCTCGCCGGCGAGCACCTCGTCGAGTTCTCCGTGGACGACGACGTCGTCCTGCACCGGCGCAGGCGGCTGGAGTTCCACAGCAACGGCATGCTCTTCCTGGCGCTCGGCGCCGACGGGACGGAGCTGAGCCGGCGCACGTACTACTCCGTCGGCGGCGGTTTCGTCCTCGACGAGGACGAGGCCGGCAACCCGGTGCTCGTCGAGGACGGCACGCCGGTGCGGTACCCGTTCCGCACGGGCGAGGAGCTGCTGGCCCACGCCCGGGAGACCGGCCTGCGGATCAGCGACCTGGTGCTGGCCAACGAGCTGTCCTGGCGCAGTGAGGCCGAGGTCCGCGCGGGCCTGCTGCACGTCTGGTCGGTGATGCAGGAGTGCGTGGAGCGGGGGACGCGGGCCACCGGCGTCCTGCCCGGCGGTCTGCGGGTCCGGCGCCGGGCGGCGGCGCTGCGGGCTCAGCTGGAGGAGCACCGCGACGACTCCGACGCCCTGCGGGCGATGGAGTGGGTGACGCTCTACGCCCTCGCGGTCAACGAGGAGAACGCCGCGGGAGGGCGAGTGGTCACCGCCCCGACCAACGGCGCCGCCGGGATCGTGCCCGCGGTGCTGCACTACTACCGCGACTTCCTCGACTCCTACTCCGAGGACGGCGTGGTCCGGTTCCTGCTCACCGCCACGGCGATCGGGCTGCTGTTCAAGGAGAACGCCTCGATCTCGGGAGCGGAGGTGGGGTGCCAGGGAGAGGTGGGCTCGGCCTGCTCCATGGCGGCCGCGGGCCTCGCCGAGGTCCTCGGTGGCACGCCCGAGCAGGTGGAGAACGCCGCCGAGATCGGGATCGAGCACAACCTCGGGCTCACCTGCGACCCCGTCGGCGGGCTGGTGCAGATCCCGTGCATCGAGCGCAACGCGGTGGGGTCGGTCAAGGCGATCACCGCGGCGCGCATGGCCGTCCGCGGGGACGGCCGGCACCACGTCTCGCTGGACAAGGCCATCAAGACGATGCGCGAGACCGGCGCCGACATGAAGGACAAGTACAAGGAGACCGCCCGGGGCGGGCTGGCCCTCAACGTCGTCGAGTGCTGAGGAGGCACCCGTGTCGCACCCCTTCACCCTCACGCTGAGCTGCCAGGAGCGCCCGGGCATCGTCCACGCGGTCACCGCGTTCCTCTTCCAGCGCGGCTGCGACATCGTCGAGCACCAGCAGTTCGACGACGCCGTCCGCGGTCAGCTGTTCCTGAGGACCGCGTTCGTGTGCTCGGAGCAGACCGACGCCGACAGCCTGGCGGCGGACTTCCGGGCGGTGGCCGACGAGTTCGGCATGACCTACCAGGTCACCGGCGACCAGCCGCAGCGGGTGCTCGTCATGGTGTCCAAGCTGGGGCACTGCCTCAACGACCTGGTCTTCCGCTGGCGCGCGGGCAGCCTCGGTGCCGACCTCGTCGCCGTCGTCTCCAACCACGAGGACCTGCGCCCGATGGCCGAGGCGGCCGGCCTGCCGTTCGTCCACGTGCCCGTGACACCGGCGACGAAGCGGGAGGCCGAGGCCCGGCTGCTCGAGCTGGTCGACGAGTACGCGGTCGACCTCGTGGTGCTCGCCCGGTACATGCAGGTGCTCTCCGACGAGACCTGCGCGGCCCTGCACGGCCGGGCGATCAACATCCACCACTCGTTCCTGCCGGGCTTCAAGGGCGCCAAGCCCTACCACCAGGCCTTCGACCGCGGCGTCAAGCTCGTCGGGGCGACCGCCCACTACGTGACCCCCGACCTGGACGAGGGGCCGATCATCGAGCAGGAGGTCATCCGCATCGACCACACCCACGACCCGCGCGCCCTGGCCACGGTCGGCCAGGACGCCGAGGCGCTCGCGCTCTCCCGGGCCGTGCGCTGGCACAGCGAGCGGCGGGTGCTGCTCAACGGCCACAGCACCGTCGTCTTCCGCTGACCCCGAGCCCGGACCGCGCCCACCCCGGGCTCCGGGGCACCTGACGGCTCACCGCGCGCCCGCCCGGTGCCGCGCCGTCCTCAGGCCGGCGGCCACCGACCCCGCGGTCCGCAGCCGACGGGACTCGACGGCGAGCGTGGCGATCCCCGCGACGAGGAGCAGGGCGGCCACGACGCGGAGCACCAGGTCGATCCCGCCCGTGGTCGGCCGGCCACCGCCCACCGCCTCCACGACCGCGGTGGCGGCGACCACGCCCACACCGCCGATGCAGATCAGGACGGTGAGCAGCACGCTGGTGCCCTCGGCCGAGCGGGCCGCGGGCAGGACGTTCTGCACGGCGAGCTGGCTCAGGGAGTAGCCCATGCCGGAGGTGATGCCGCACAGTCCCATCGCGGCGACGTACAGCGGCAACGGGCCGGCCAGCGACAGCAGGGCCAGTGCGGGCGCGGACAGCAGCACCGCCGCGCCCATGACCAGACCCGCGGGATGGCGGGCCGACAACCGCCCGGACAGCGGCCCGCACAGCGCCAGCCCGGCCGAGGAGACGAAGAAGAGCACCCCGGCCGTGGCCGCGGACAGCCCCCGCACCTCCTGCAGCTCGAGGGTGGCCAGGACGACGTAGACGCAGGCCCCGATGTTCGCGACCGTGCCGGCGACCGTGAGTAGCACGAAGAGCCGGTCGTGGAGCAGGGACGGGCGGACCAGCGGTGCCCGGGCCCGCGTCTCCACCAGCCCGAACACCACCAGCAGCGCGACGCCGACGCCCAGGGGGACCAGCGTCGCCCGACTCGCCCAGCCCTCGACGCCGCCGTCGTCGATCGCGATGCTGACCAGGGCGAGGCCGGACACCACCGTCAGCACGCCCCACCAGTCCAGGCCCCGCAGCGTGCGGGGCCCGGTCTCGTCGCGGGACTCCTGCAGCCGCAGCCCGCCCGCCACCGCCAGCGCGGCGAGCGGGACGTTGAGCAGGAACACCCACCGCCAGCTCACGGTCGAGGCCAGCACCCCGCCGACGACCGGCCCGAGCGCCGTCCCCACCCCGGCGACCCCGAGCAGGGCACCGGTGACCCGCGGCCGCTCCGCCTCGGTCGTCGCGTTCGTCACCAGGGCGAACGCCGTCGGCAGGATCATCGCCGCGCCGATCCCCTGGGCCACCCGGGCGGCGAGCAGCAGCGGCACGGACGACACGAGGCCGCAGACCAGCGAGGTCGTCCCGAAGACCGCGACGCCGGCCAGCAGCACCCGGCGCCGTCCCAGCACGTCACCGGCCCGGCCCGCGGGGATCAGCAGGGAGCCCAGGGCGATCATGTAGCCGCTCAGCAGCCACTGCAGGTCCGTCGTGGTCGACCCGAGGTCCGCCGCGATCGTGGGCAGCGCGAGGCTCAACGAGAAGAAGTCGAGCTGGATGCAGAACAGCGCCCCACCCACGGGCAGGAAGGGGATCGCCGACCGGAGACTCGCGGGCGTGGGCACGTGCACCACCACTTCCCTCATCGGGCGCGAGGAGTCTCGCAGCGCGACGGCACCCCCTCAAGGACCCTCGGCGCGACCGGACGCCGGCCGGGGACGGGCAGCCCGGCGCGCGTGCCGTCCGCCGCGCGCGCGGTCGGTCACCGGCGGGGCGTCCCGTGGGACGATGCCCGGGCCGGACCCAGGGACCTGCGTCCCACTCCGCACCGGGAGGCGCCCGTGGCAGCTCCCCAGGCCCTCGAGCCGCTCGTGCTGACCGCGATCGAGGACTACTTCCGGCTGCTGCAGGCCCACGTGCCCGCGGAGCAGATGCTCGCGGAGGTGCTGACCGAGGACTTCGAGACCGGGTTCGTCGGCGGGTTCACGTGGCGCGGCCCGGACGGGCTGGCCGACTTCCTGAGCACCCGCGCGGTCTTCTTCGACGAGTCGCACGAGATCCTGCAGCTGATGGACGTGGAGAAGACGGCCGAGGACGTGATCCGGGCCCGCACGCGGCTGCGTTTCTCCCTCCGCCGCCGGGACCCCGGTGCCGCGGTGAGCGAGGAGTTCACCGGCCAGGCCTTCCACACCTGGCTCTTCCGCGCGGACCCGTCCCGTCCCGGGTGGCGGGTCGCCGCCCAGATGGTCGACGGTTTCGCGCTGCTCGACGACAACGCCGCGGCCCTCTTCTCGACGCCGGACGAGGGCATGCGCACCTGACCGCGGCCGTCAGCGAGAGGAGCCGCGCCGGTGGCTCGATCCGTACCGCCTGCCGGCGTGCGACCGGACGGGACACCGGCACGGGCGTCGCGCGCGGACGCCGCACCGCACCGGCCGGCACTCCTGCTGGGGGCGCTCGGGGTCGTGTACGGCGACATCGGCACCAGCCCGCTCTACGCGGTGGAGACGGTGTTCGCCGTCGACGGCGGTGCGGTGCGGACCACCGCGGATGACGTGCTCGGCGTCGCGTCCCTGGTGTTCTGGTCGCTCACGATCACCGTGACCGTCAAGTACGTGGTGTTCGTCCTGCGGGCCGACAACGACGGCGAGGGCGGCGTCCTGGCCCTCGCGGCCCTGGTCTCCCGGTCGCTGCGCGCGGGCCCGGGCCGGCGGGCGGGCCTGGCGATGGTCCTGGGCGTCCTGGGGACCTCGCTGTTCTTCGGGGACAGCGTCATCACGCCGGCGATCTCGGTGCTCTCGGCCGTCGAGGGCCTGGAGGTCGTGTCGCCGGGGCTCTCCGGCGTCGTCCTCCCCCTGGCCGTCGCGGTGCTGACCGCGCTGTTCGCGGTGCAGCGCTGGGGCACCAGCCGGGTCGGCGGGGTCTTCGGTCCGGTCATGCTGGTGTGGTTCGCCGTCCTCGGCGCGGCCGGACTGGCGCAGGTGCTCAGCACGCCGGGGGTGCTCCGCGGACTGTCGCCCTCCTACGGCGTGCTCCTCGCCGCCGACCGGCCCGCCGTCGCCCTCGCCGCGATGGGGGCGGTGGTGCTGGCGGTCACGGGCGCGGAGGCCCTCTACGCCGACATGGGTCACTTCGGCCGGCGGCCGATCCGGCTGGCCTGGTCGCTGCTGGTCTTCCCGGCGCTCGTCCTCAACTACCTGGGGCAGGCGGCGCTGGTCGCCCGGGACCCGGCCGCCCGGCGCGAGCCGTTCTTCCTGCTCTACCCGTCCTGGGCGCACGTGCCGGTGGTCGTGCTCGCCACCGCCGCCACCGTGATCGCGTCGCAGGCCGTGCTCGCCGGCGCCTTCTCGGTGTCCCGCCAGGCCGTGCAGCTGGGCTTCCTGCCGCGGCTGCGCATCCGGCACACCTCCGCACGGGAGGCCGGTCAGGTGTACGTGCCGGTGGTGAACCGGGTGCTGTTCGTCGCCGTGCTCGTCGTGGTGCTCGGCTTCGGCTCCTCGGCCCGGCTGGCCACCGCCTACGGCGTCGCGGTGACCGCCACCTTCCTGGTCACCACCGCGCTGCTGCTCGCGGTCGCCCGCCTGCGGTGGGGCTGGCCGGGGCGTCGGCTGCTGCTCCTCGGCGGTGTCCTGGGGGCCGTCGAGCTCACCTACTCGGCCGCCACCCTGCCCAAGGTCGCCCACGGCGGGTGGCTGACCCTCCTGCTCGCGGCCACGGTCTTCACGGTCATGACCACCTGGCACCGCGGACACGAGCTGCTGGTGGCCCGGCGGAGGGAGTCCGAGGGGTCGCTGCGCCGCTTCCTCGCCGAGGTGCGGGCCGCGGGGGTGCCCCGCGTCCCCGGCACCGGGATCTACCCGCACGCCTCCGGGGACACCGCCCCGCTGGCGCTGCGGACCACGGTCGACCGCTTCTCCGTCCTGCACGAACGGGTCGTGGTCGTCTCCGGCCGGACGGCGACCGTGCCGCACGTCCCCGAGGACCGGCGGGTGACGGTGGAGCCCCTCGGCCCGGCCGGCGACGGCTTCGTGCACGTCACCGTCGAGTTCGGCTTCCTCGACCCGCCGGAGCTCGCGGCCGCCCTCCGCGGGGCGGTACGCGGAGGCGACGGCGACCCGGACGCGGTGACCTGGTTCGTGACCCGGCCGGTGCTGCGGCCCACCCGGCGGTCGGGGATGAGCGCCTGGCGGACCCGCCTGTTCGTCGCGCTGGCCCACGGCTCGGTGGGACACAGCGAGTACCTGTCCCTGCCCGTCACCCGGACCGTCGTCACGGGAGCCGAGATCGACCTGTGATCCCGCCCGGAGCCTCGCCGCGGCCGGTCAGTGGCCGCCGTCCCCCTCCCGGGCGTGGAGGGTCCGGAACACCTCGAGCAGCCGGAGACGGGCGGCCTGGGGCAGCGCCGGGGTGTCGGTGGCCCGCAACGCTGCCGACGTCCGGCGCATCTGCTCCAAGTAGACCGCGCACGCCTCGCACAGCTCCAGGTGGGCCGCGACCGCCCGCTCGACGTCCTCGGCCAGGGACCCCTCGAGGTACTCGGTGACCAGCTCGACGAACTCCTGGCAGGCGACCTCCAGCGCGGGGTCCCCACCTGCGGGGCGAGGGCTCGGCAGGTCGGCCATGGCGCTCTCCTCCTCTCGGCGCACCGGCCCGCGCCGTCGATCAGCGCCCGCGGCCGGGTGCACCCCCGGCACAGGAGGATGCCCCGGTCGGCGGGGTCCGATGCGGGGCGCTCACCGCCGGGCCCGTTCCGCCTGGTCGATCGCCCAGGCGGCGTTGACCAGGCCGATGTGGCTGAACGCCTGGGGGACGTTGCCGAGCAGCTCACCGCTGACCGGGTCGACCTCCTCCGACAGCAGCCCGAGGTCGTTGACGAACGCCGCGGCCCGCTCGAACACCTCGCGGGCCCGGTCCACCTGCCCGGACAGCGCCAGCGCCTGGGCCAGCCAGAAGGTGCACAGCAGGAACGTGCCCTCCTCGCCGGCCAGCCCGTCGACCCCCTCCTCGGTGCGGTAGCGGTACACCAGGCCCCGGTCGTCGGTCAGCCGCTCGGCGATCGCGTCGATCGTGGCCAGCATGCGGGGGTCGTCGGCGGGGAGGAACCCGACGATGGGCAGCATCAGGTTGGAGGCGTCCAGCGCGGTCGACCCGAAGGCCTGGGTGAAGGCGCCGGCCTCCTCGTTCCAGCCCTGCTGCAGCACGGTGTCGGCGATCTCCTCGCGGACCTTCGCCCACTCGTCGACGCGGTGCTCGCAGCGCAGCTGCGGGGCGAGGGTGATCGCCCGGTCCAGGGCGACCCAGCACATGACCTTGGAGTAGAGGAAGTGCTGCGGCTCGCCGCGCACCTCCCAGATCCCCTGGTCCCGGTCCCGCCAGCGGACGGCGGCGGTGTCGGCGCAGGCGGCGAGGAACCAGCGGGTCTCGTCGTCGAGGGCGGGCAGCTGGTCGGCCAGCCGGGCGGCCGCGCCCAGCAGCTCCCCGTAGACGTCGACCTGCCGCTGGTCCCAGGCGCCGTTGCCCACCCGGACCGGCCGGCTGTCCCGCCAGCCGCGCAGGTGCCCGAGGGTCCGCTCGCTGAGGTCGTGCTCACCGCCGACGCCGAACATGATCTGCAGCGACATCTCGGGGCCGATGCCGCCGGCGCCCGCCGTGGTCATGAAGGCGAAGAAGTCCTCCGCCTCGTCGGGGCAGGCCGCGACCCACAGCGCCTCCATGGTGAAGCTGGCGTCGCGCACCCAGGCGTAGCGGTAGTCCCAGTTCCGCTCGCCGCCGACCCCCTCGGGCAGGGACGTCGTACCGGCGGCGACGACCGCGCCGCTGGGCTGGTAGGACAGCCCCTGCAGCACCCGGCCGCTGAGGTGGACCAGGTCGGCCCAGGGGCCCTCGTACGACTGGTGCAGGTCGCACCAGGACTCCCACGCGGCCAGCGTGCGGTCGAGCAGGTCCGCCAGCTCGCCCTGGGACCAGACGTGCGCCGAGACGGCGTCGCCGAGGGTGCTGCGCTGCAGTGCCAGGTGGACGACGCCGCCGGCCCGCAGGCGCAGCCGCGCGCGGGCCCGCCCGTCCTGCAGGTCGACCTCGCCGGGCAGGGTCAGCACCAGCCAGTCCGCACCGCCCCGGGCGGCGACCCCGCCGTCCAGCGGGGACAGCAGCGGCACGATCAGCCCGTACTCCGGCCGCGGCCGGTAGTCGACCAGCACGTCGACCTCGCCCGAGGTGCACGCGATCCGGCGGACCAGGACGTGCGGGACGTCGGTGCCCAGCCGGTGCCCGTGGTTGTCCGGGCCGAGGCCGAGGGCGTCGGTGACCTGCAGCTCGCCGCCGGCCGTGTGGAACGTCGTCTCCAGCGCCAGCGAGCGCCCGACGTAGCGGCGGGTCGCGGTCCACTCCGCCTCCGGCTGCACCGACCAGTGGCCGGCGTCGTCGTCGAGCAGCGCGGCGAACACCGACGGGCCGTCGAAGCGGGGGAAGCACAGCCAGACGACCGAGCCCGCGCGGTCGACGAGCGCGCAGGAGTGCCGGTCGGACAGGAACGCGTGGTCGGCGATCGGGGTGGAGCTCATGGGGGTCTCCCGGGGTCGGCGGTCTCACCGGTGCAGTCGCCGCGGACCGGCGGGCCGTTACGCGTAACGCCGGGCGAGGGGAGGCGGACGACGGCAGCGAGTCCCGAGGAGGCCCGATGTCCGAGATCCGTCCCGCACCGCCCGGCGTCGAGACAGCGCTCGAGGTCGACGTCGTCGTCGTCGGGGGAGGCCCGGCGGGGGAGGTGGCCGCGGGCCGGTGCGCCGGCCGGGGCCTGGAGACGGTGCTGGTCGAGGCCGAGCTGGTCGGCGGGGAGTGCTCCTACTGGGGCTGCATCCCGAGCAAGACGCTGCTCCGGCCGGGGGACGTGCTCGCCGCCGCGGCCCGGGTGCCGGGCGCCGCCGCGGCGGTGACCGGCCGGGTCGACGTCGCGGCCGCGCTCGCCCGCCGCGACTACATGACCTCCGACTGGATGGACGCCGGGCAGGAGCGCTGGCTGGCCGACCACGGCGTCCGGCTGCTGCGCGGGACCGGCCGGCTCTCCGGGGAGCGCCGGGTGCAGGTCGACGGCGGCCCGCGGCTGACCGCCCGCCGCGCCGTCGTGCTGGCCACGGGCAGTGCTCCGGTGCTGCCGCCCGTGCCGGGGCTGGCCGAGGTGCGGCCCTGGGACAACCGGTCCGCCACGGCCGCGAAGGAGGTCCCCGAGCGGCTGCTCGTGCTCGGCGGCGGCGCCGTCGGGCTGGAGCTCGCCCAGGCGTTCTCCCGGCTGGGTGCAGCGGAGGTGACCGTGGTCGAGGCCGGCCCGGCCCTGCTGCCCCGCGAGGAGCCCTTCGCCGGCGAGCAGGTGCGGGCGGCCCTCGAGCGGGAGGGCGTCGCGGTGCGGCTGGGCACCCGGCTGGCCGCGATCCGGCGGGAGGGCACCGACGGGCCGGTCCGTGCGGTGCTCGACACCGGCGACGAGGTGACCGCGGACGAGGTGCTGGTGGCCGCCGGCCGCCGCCCGCGCACCGACGACCTCGGGCTGGACGGCGTGGGCCTGACACCCGGGCGGCGGGGGGGGGGGGGGGGGGGGGGGGGGGGGGGGGGGCGGGGGGGGGGGGGGGGGGGGGGGGGGGGGGGGGGGGGGGGGGGGGGGGGGGGGGGGGGGGGCTGGGGCG
>NZ_JBJGYX010000096.1:0-11017 GCF_054050195.1 Geodermatophilus sp. SYSU D00710 | reverse complement strand
CCCCCCCCCCCCGCCGCGCGCCCGCCCCGCGAGCAGCACCCCCCCCCGCCCCCCCCCCCCCCCCCCCGCCCCCCCCCCCCCCCCCCCCCCCCCCCCCCCCCCCCCCCCCCCGGGTGGATCAGGACTCGAACGCGGCGTCGATGTACTGGTCGACGTTGTCCGCGGTGACCACCGGCGCGTTCAGCACCGTCCGCCGCGGGACGCCCTGGGAGGTCAGGTCCGACAGGCTCTTGTCCTGGGCGACGAGCCGGGCCAGCGCGATGCCGTCGGCGGCCTGGGTGTGCGGGTAGATGACGGTCGCCTGGAGCACGGACTCGCCGGACTGGATCTCCCGCATGGCGTTGGCCGAGCCGGCGCCGCCGACCATGAAGAACTCGCTGCGGCCGGCGCTCTGGATGGCGGCCAGGACGCCGACGCCCTGGTCGTCGTCGTGGTTCCAGATGGCGTCGATCTGCGGCGCGGCCTGCAGCAGGTTCGACGCCGCCTCCTCGCCACCCTCGACGGTGAAGTCGGCGGCGACGCGGTTGTCGACGTCGAGACCGCACTCGGCCAGCGCGTCGGCGAAGCCCTGGCTGCGGTCCTGGGTCAGCGGCAGCGAGTCGATGCCGGCGATCTCGGCGACGACCGCGTCCGGGTTGTCGCCGAGCTGCTCGCAGATGTACGTGCCAGCCGAGACGCCCATCCCGTAGTTGTCGCCGAGGATCGTCGCGCGGGCGGCGAACTCGCTGTCGAACTCGCGGTCGACGTTGATGACCGGGATGCCGGCCTCCATCGCCTGGAGCGCGACGGGGGTCATCGCGGCGCCGTCGAAGGGCAGCAGCACGATGGCGTCGACGCCGTCGTTGATGAACGTCTCCACCTGGCTGATCTGGGTGCTGACGTCGTTGGTGCCCTCGGCGACGACGAGCTCGACGTCCTCGTAGTTCTCCGCCTCGGCGCGGGCGGCCTCGGTGATGCCGGCCATCCAGCCGTGGTCGGCGGCCGGGGCGGAGAAGCCGATGGTGACGGTCTCGCCGGCCTCGTCGTTGCTGCTGGCCGCCTGGTCGCCACCGCCACCGCCACCGCCACCGGTGTCCTCGGGCGTGTTGCTGGTACAGCCGGCCACGAGCACGCCTGCGCTGAGCAGGGCGACCGTGGCGTACGGCAGACGGCGGAACGGACGCTGCCTCGATGCGGACATGCTCTCTCCTCGGGTGTCGCCTCCCTGTCCGGGAGCCGGGTGGGCGCCGCCGGACGGGTCCGGCGGGTGGTGCGACCGGCGCGCGGGGGTCGCGCGCCGGGTGGTGCGGGGAAGTCCTGCGGGGAGGTCCCGGCCGGGGCCGGTCAGAGCGTCTTGCCGGTCGCGGCCGGCCGGGCACCACCGGGTCCGCCGTCGGCGGTGGTGCCGCCGGACACCGCGCCCGACGGCGAGCCGGGCAGGGCGGGCCCCCCGGACACGCCTCCGGACGGCGGCCGGCGGAAGCTGAAGCCGCCGGTGGCCAGCCGCTGCTGCAGCAGGACGGCGAGGACGATGATCACGCCGGTCGCCACGGCCTGCGCCGAGCTCGACAGGTTGTTGAGCGTGAAGATGTTGCCGAGCGTCTCGAAGACGAGGACGCCGAAGACGGTGCCGACGATCGTCCCCCGCCCGCCGATCAGCAGCGTCCCGCCGATCACGACCGCGGCGATGGCGTCGAGCTCGTAGAGCGTGCCGTGGGTCGAGCTGCCCGTCGTCGTCCGCGCCATCATCATCACCGCGGCGATGCCGCAGGTGATGCCGGACAGCACGTAGAGCTTGACGGTGTGCCGCTGCACCCGGATGCCGGCGAGACGGGCGGCCTCGGCGTTGCCGCCGACGGCGAACGTCCGACGGCCGAAGGTGGTGCGGTTGAGCAGCACCCACCCGGCCACGGCGACCAGCGCGAAGATGATCACCAGGGTCGGGACGCCGAGAACGTCGCCGGAGAAGAAGGACAGGAAGTCCCGGTCCCGCACGATCTGGGTGCGCCGGTTGGCGATGATCTCCGCCAGGCCGCGGGCGGCGGTGAGCATGGCCAGGGTGGCGATGAAGGCGGCGAGCCGGCCGTAGGCGATGACCACGCCGTTGACCAGCCCCGCGACCGCGCCGACGACCAGCGCGGTGAAGACCATGACGATCCAGTGGACGTCCTCGGCCATCTGCTGGGTGGCCAGCGTGGTGGCCCACACCGAGGCCAGGGCCACCAGCGCGCCGACCGACAGGTCGATGCCGCCGCCGATGATCACGAACGTCATGCCGACGCTCACCACGCCGATGACCGAGGCCAGCCGCAGGATGGTCAGGATGTTGTCGACGTCGGCGAAGCGGTCCCCCGCCGTGACGACGCCGACGACGCACAGGATGGCCAGGGCGACGACCAGGCCGAGGTTGCGGCCCACCGGCCCGGCCAGCAACCCGCCGGAGTGCCCGCGGCGGGCCTGCTCCTTGCCGGTCCCCGTGGTCAGCGCGGTGCTGCCCTCACTCATGCGACGTCCCCTTCGTGCACCGGGACGCCGTGCGTCGACGTCCCCTCCATGACCAGGTCGAGCACGCGGTGCTCGTCGAGTGCCGACGCCGGCTCCTCGGCCAGCACCCGGCCCTCCGCGACGACGAGGACCCGGTCGGCCAGACCGAGCACCTCCGGGATCTCGCTCGAGACCACGACCACCGCGACCCCGCGGTCGGCCAGGTCGCGGACCAGCGCGTAGATCTCCGACCGGGCGCCGACGTCGACCCCGCGGGTGGGCTCGTCGAGCAGCAGCACCCGGCAGTCACGCAGCAGCCAGCGGGCGAGCACGACCTTCTGCTGGTTGCCGCCGGAGAGCGTCCGCACCTCGCGGCCGACGTCGGCCGGGCGGACCTCGAGCGCGCTGACCTGCTCGCGGGCGGCGTCGCGCTCGGCGGTGCCGGACAGGAAGCCGCCGCGGGCGAAGCGGGCCAGGCTGGAGATCGAGATGTTGCGGGCGACCGACTCGCCGAGCAGCAGCGCCTGGCTCTTGCGCTCCTCCGGCGCCAGGCCGACGCCGGCGGCCACCGCGGCGCCGACGTCGCCGGGCCGCAGCCGGCGGCCGCCCACGCGCACCGAGCCGCTGGTCGCCCGGCGGGCGCCGTAGACGGTCTCGAGGATCTCCGAGCGGCCCGAGCCGACCAGCCCGGCCAGCCCCACGATCTCACCCGGCCGGACGGTGAAGGAGACGTCGGAGAACGCGCCGCGCAGGCCGAGGTCGTCGACCTCGAGCACCGGCTCGGCGGTGGCCGGGGGCCGGTGGTGGCGCTCGGGGAAGACGTACTCGATGTCGCGGCCGGTCATCAGCGTGATGACCTCGCGGGTGGGCGTCTCGCGGGCCGGCAGCCCGGTGGCGACGGTCCGGCCGTCCTTGAGGACGGTGATCCGGTCACCGATCTCCCGGATCTCCTCCAGCCGGTGGGAGATGTAGACGACGGCGACGTCGTGCGCGGTGAGGTCGCGGATGACCGTGAACAGCCGCTCGACCTCCTCGTTGTCGAGGACCGCGGACGGCTCGTCCATGATGATCAGCCGGGCGTCCTGGGACAGCGCCCGCGCGATGCTCACCATCTGCTGGGAGGCCGCGGGCAGCGACCCGACCTCGGCGGCGGGCCGGATCTCGGGGTGGCCGAGCCGGGTGAGCAGCTCCCCCGCCCGCCGGTTCAGCTCGCGCGGCCGGACGAAGCCCAGCTGGGCCTGCTCGCGGCCGAGGAAGACGTTGTCGGCGACGGTGAGCCCGGCCACCAGGTCGAGCTCCTGGTAGATCGTCGCGATGCCGAGGCCCAGCGCGGCCTGCGGCGTGGCCAGCCGGACCCGCTCGCCGCGCCAGTGGATGACGCCGTCGTCGGGCTGGTGGGCGCCGGCGAGGACCTTGATCAGCGTGGACTTGCCGGCGCCGTTCTGGCCGAGCAGGCAGTGCACCTCACCGGCGCGGACGTCGAGGTCGACACCGGCGAGCGCCCGGACGCCCGGGAAGGTCTTGACGATGCCCTGCATCTCCAGCAGCGGCGCCTCACGCAGCACCGCTCCCTGCTGGCTGTCCACGGCATCACCCGACTTCTGCTCATCGTTGACCATTAGTCCGACGAGTCGGGAACATATGAGGTGGCACACACGGGGTCAAGAGCCGACGGGACATCGGTTACCGGATCGCTATCTGCGCCGGGAGACACCCGGCCGTGCGGGCGGTGGTGCGGAGGGCCCGCGTCAGCGGGCGAGCGCCTGGTGGACGGAGTCCTCGTCGAGGTAGCCCTCGATGGCCATGAGGGCCGCGCCGATCCGGCCGGAGAGGTCCGGCGCCTCGCTGACGGTGATCTCCAGGGCGCGCGCGGCCAGCGGCATGGACCGGCCGTACACCGCCTCGCGGATCCCGGCGAGCAACGGGACGCCCGCCTGGGCGACCCCGCCGGTCATGACGATCCGGTGCGGGTTGAAGAAGTTGACCAGCGCGGCCAGGACGGTGCCGATCGTGCGGCCGGCGCGCCGGACGAGCTCCAGGGCCACGCCGTCGCCCTGCGCCGCCCGCTCGACGACCTCGCGGGTCGTCGTCACCGGCAGCCCGGCGGCCTGGGCGTCACGCAGCAACGCTCCCCCGCCGGCGATCGCCTCGAGGCAGTTGGTCTGGCCGCACCGGCAGACGACCTCGCGGCCGTCGGCGGAGGGGACGTGGATGTGGCCGATGTCGCCGGCGCTGCCCTGGGCGCCCCGGTACACCCCGCCGTCGACGATGATCCCGCAGCCGATACCGGTGCCGACCTTCACGACGAGGACGTCCTGCACCGACCCGGCCACGCCCATCTCGCCGAGCGCCATCACGTTGACGTCGTTGTCGACGAACACCGGACAGCCGTAGCGGCCGAACGCGCTCGGGATGGGGAAGTCGTGCCAGCCCGGCATGATCGGCGGGTGGGAGGGCCGTCCGGTCGAGAACTCGACCGGGCCGGGGACGCCGACGCCGGCGGCGCACACGTCGGCCGGGGTCAGCCCGGCCTCGGCCAGCACCTGCTGCGCCAGCCGGTCGACCTCGGCGAGGACCGGGCCGGGCCCCTCGGCGATGTCGATGGGGTGCCCGGCGGTGGCGAGGATCTGCGCCGACAGGTCGGTGACGGCGACGTCGACGCTGGTGACGCCCAGGTCGACGGCGAGCACGCACCCGGCCGCGCTGTTGAACCGCAGGAGCGTCGGCGGCCGGCCCCCGGTGCTCCAGCCGCGGCCGCCCTCCTCGAGCAGGCCGGCGGCGATGAGCTGGTCGACGCGCGCGCTCACCGTGTTGCGCGCGGCGCCGGTCAGCGCGACGAGCTCAGCCCGGCTCCGGGCACGGCCGGTGCGCACGTGGTGCAGCAGCGCGCCGGCCGAGGCGGAGGAGGAGCCCATGCCGTCATGGTGACACGCCGCGGGCCTGCTGCCCGTTGCTCGGCCCGGCGGCGTCGGCGAGGGCCGTCCGCAGCACGGCCGCGACGTCGTCGGGGTGGGTCTGCACGGTCAGGTGGGCCGCGCCGGGCACCTCCGCCACCCGGCCGCGGGGCGCCGCGGCGGCCACCCGCGCCGCCCAGTCCGGGCGGCAGAGCCGGTCGCGGGTGCCCCGGACGACGGTCACCGGCACGCCGACGGCGCGCAGCCGGGCGTCGATCCGGTCGGGGGCGGCGGCCCGCCACAGCGCCCGCATGGCCCGCGGGCCGGTGGTCAGCCACTGCGCCAGGACGAGGGGGACCTGCCACCACGGCTCGCGCACCGCCGTCCCCAGCCACCACCGCACGAGCGTCGCCGGCCGGCGCAGCCGCGGGTCGGTCGACGGGCCGAGCAGCACCACCCCGGCGACGCGGGGGTCGGTCGCCGCCGCGGCGACCACCTGGCAGCCCTGGCTGTGACCGGCCAGCACGGCCGGCCCGGTGCCGAGGCGGGCGCGCAGCGCGGCGGCGAGGTCGTCGAGCGGGGGAACAGGTGCAGACCGGCCCATCCCGGGTAGGAGCACGACGTCGGCGGGCACCCGCCGGCACAGCCGTGACCAGGACCGCCCGTCCAGCCCCAGGCCCGGGACGACCACGAGCCGGGGGATGAGGGCGGGCACCGGCCCGGTTGTACCGGGTGGACGCGGACACCGCGAGCGCACCACTCGACGGCGGCCGTGTCGGGGATCACCGCCCCGGCCCGGGTGCCGCAGGACAGCGGAGTCCCTGACGGGAGAGGATCAGTCATCATGACGACGACATCACCTGCGCACACCCCCGCCGACAGCTCGCGGACCGGCCGGCCGCGGGTGGTGATCGTCGGTTCCGGCTTCGGCGGCCTGTTCGCCGCGAAGGCCCTGCGCAAGGCCGACGTCGACATCACGGTGATCGCCAAGACCGGGCACCACCTGTTCCAGCCGCTGCTGTACCAGGTCGCCACGGGCATCCTGTCCGAGGGCGAGATCGCCCCGGCCACCCGTGAGGTGCTGCGGCACCAGAAGAACGTCCGCGTGGTGCTCGGCGAGGTCGTCGACATCGACGTCGACGCCCGGACGGTGACCTCCACCATCCTCGGCCGTACCGCGGTGCACCCCTACGACGAGCTGATCGTGGCCGCGGGTGCCGGGCAGTCCTACTTCGGCAACGACCAGTTCGCCGAGTTCGCCCCCGGCATGAAGAGCATCGACGACGCCCTCGAGCTGCGGGGCCGGATCTTCGGCGCCTTCGAGCTGGCCGAGATCGCCACCGACCCCGCCGAGGTCGAGCGGCTGATGACCTTCGTCGTCGTCGGCGCCGGCCCGACCGGCGTGGAGATGGCCGGCCAGATCGCCGAGCTCGCGCACCGCACGCTGCGCCGCGACTTCCGCAACATCGACCCCGAGCAGGCGCGCATCATCCTCATCGACGGCGCGCCCCAGGTGCTGCCGCCGTTCGGCCCGAAGCTGGGCGAGAAGGCCCGCCGGCACCTCAACAGGATGGGCATCGAGGTGCAGCTCGGCGCCCTGGTGACCGACCTCGACGCCGACGGCCTCACCGTCAAGGACTCCGACGGGCAGCTGCGCCGGATCACCGCGGCCACCAAGGTGTGGGCGGCCGGCGTCCAGGCGTCCCCGCTGGGCCGGATGCTGGGCGAGAAGACCGGTGCCGAGGTCGACCGGGCCGGCCGGATCTCGGTGCAGTCCGACCTCACGCTGCCCGGGCACCCCGAGATCCACGTCGTCGGCGACATGGCCAACCACCCGGACAAGCTGCCGGGCGTGGCGCAGGTGGCCATCCAGGGCGGGCGCTACGCGGCCGACCAGATCACCCGCCGCCTCGCCGGGAAGAAGCCCCGCGGGGCCTTCCGCTACCGCGACAAGGGCAACATGGCGACGATCTCGCGGTTCTCCGCCGTCGCCGACATCAAGAAGCTGAAGTTCGAGGGCTTCATCGCCTGGGTGATCTGGCTGGTGGTGCACCTCTTCTACATCATCGGCTTCAAGAGCCGCGTCACCACGGTGCTGCACTGGATGGTCAGCTTCCTCGGCCGCGGCCGCTCGCAGCGGGTCGCCACCCAGCAGCAGGTCTACGGCCGGCTGGCCCTCGAGAAGCTCGGTCCCGGCTTCTCGGCGTCCAAGACCGGCGGCCCCAAGGACCACGGCGACAACCCGGACGAGGTCAACCCCGACCAGCAGAAGGACCTCGTCGCGCGCCGCACCGCCTAGCACTCCTCGGCCCGCCCGGCGTCATCCGGGCGGGCCGAGCCACGTGTCGAGGGCGGCGGTGACGAGGTCCGGCGTCACCACGTGGCCGCCGTCGAACTCGTCGTAGGCGACGTCGTAGCCGGCCGCGGTGAGCTGCTGCGACACCCGCCGGCCGCAGCGCTCCACCGGCAGCACCCGGTCGGCGGTGCCGTGCGCGATCCACACGCGCGGGCGCCCCTCCCGCCCCGGCGGCGAGGCGAAGCCGGGCGAGAACGCGAGCAGCGCCTCGAACAGGCCGCCGTTGGCCAGGCCGAGCGACAGCGCGTACGAGGCGCCGTCGGAGAAGCCGCCCAGCGCCGTCCGCGACACCGCCAGACCCGCGGCCACCTGCTCCAGCGCGGCGTCCAGGACGGCGACGTCGCGGCCGAGCCCGCCGGCGATGAGGTCCCAGGTGGTGGCGACCGACGACGTGGCGAGCACGGCGACCCCGCGGGCCCCGGCGACGTCACCCACCGCGGCCAGGGACTGCGCGGCGTCGCCGCCGGCGCCGTGGCAGAACACCAGCAGCGGCCGCGCGCCGGTGCCCCCGCCCGGGACCGCGACCAGCGCCTCGGCGCGGCCCCCGAGGTCGAGCGCGGTGGTGCCCGGCGGCAGCGGCGGGCCGGCCGGGTCGGGACCGGGGCGGGCCTCGAGTCGTCCCGCGGCGGCCGGGCGCGGAGCGGCCACGGCTACACCGCGTGCGCCACGGGGGGCACGTGCTCGTCGGGCCGCTCGAGGTGCAGCGGCTGCAGCGGCGTCGTCTCCTCCAGGTACAGGAAGGCGTCGTAGCGCTCCCCGAGCACGGTGGGCACGTAGTTGCCCCAGCGCTCGCGCTCGGGCCGGTAGACGACGCCTATCGCCCGGTGGTCGAGCCGGCGGTCCAGCCAGCCCGGGCGCGCACCCGGCGGGACGACGACCAGCGCGTCCCGTCCGAGCGCCTCGTGCAGCAGGTGCTCCAGACTGCCCTCCCGGGCCGGCGGGACGGTCATCCGCTCCATCTGCGCGCCCCACTCCCGCCCGGCGACCACCCCGCCGCGGTGCCCGCCGAAGCCGACGAGGACGACGTCGCCGGCTCCGTGCCGCTCCCGCAGCAGCTGCCCCAGGTTGGTCATCCCGGCGTCGGCCATGTCGGTGGCCCGAGCGTCGCCGACGTGGGTGTTGTGCTCCCAGACGACGGCCTTCGCGCCGGTGTGCGCCAGCAGCCGGTCGAGGGTGTCGGCCATGTGCACGTCGCGCACGTTCCAGGACGCCGCCGACCCCGCCAGCATCGACCGGTAGTAGCGCTCGGCCCCGGCGACGACCGCGGCGTTCTGCTCGGCGGCGAAGCGGGCCTCGGGGTCGTCGCCGTCGGTGGTGGCGCCGCGCTCCTCGCACAGCCGACGCAGCAGGTCGACGACGGTCTGCTCGCAGGTCGCCGGCGCCAGCCGGGTGGCGAAGGCGTACTCCGCGCCGTCCTCCCCGTAGGGCTCGAAGCAGCGCAGCGCCTGCACGGCGGCGTCGGCGTGGTCGGGCTCGTGCTCCCGCAGCCAGGCGACCAGCTGCTGCATCGAGTCCCAGAGGCTGTAGACGTCCAGGCCGTAGAAGCCGACGCGGTCGGCCTCGGGCCGGGGCGCGTTGTGGTCGCGCAGCCACCGGCAGGACTCGACGACGTCGTCGTTGGCCCACATCCAGGTCGGCCAGCGGGAGATGGCGTCCAGGGCGGTGCGCGGGTCGGCGTCGGCGCCCGGGCGCAGCCGCACGCTCCGGTTGACCCGGTAGCAGTCGGGCCAGTCCCCCTCGACGGCCACGAGGCCGAAGCCGCGCTCCTCGACCAGCCGGCGGGTCAGTGCCGCCCGCCAGGCGTAGTACTCGTGCGTGCCGTGGCTCGCCTCGCCGATCGCGACCACCCGGGCGTCGCCGACCCGGGCGAGCAGCGGGTCGAGGTCCGTCGCGTCGCGCAGCGGGAGTGCGAGCCCCCGGACGTCGTCCCGGTCCATCAGACCTCCCCGGCCGCCCCTTCCCGGACGACCCGCTCGGCGACCGCCCGGCGGTCGCCCGTGCGCAGCCAGGTCCTCCGCTGCCGTGCCGCGGACGTACCCCGGCCGAGCAGGTCCTGCACCAGGACGCACACCTCGTCCCACTCGCCGGCGGCGGTGAGGTCCTCCTCGAGCTCGGCGAGCAGCCCGCTGACCGCGTCGCGGGCGTCGACCAGCTCCAGGCGCAGCGGGTCGAACAGCCGCCCCGCGACGCCCTCCCGCGCAGCCCGCCACCGGGCGGCGCGCAGGTGCTCCGGGCGGACCTCGGGCACCGGCTCGCCCCGGACGGCGCGGGCGGCGAGCACCCGCACGAGCGAGCGGACCAGCGCCGCGTGCAGGACGGTGTCGTCGAGGGTGGTGCAGACGTCGGCCAGGCGGAACTCGATCGTGGGCAGCCGGGCCGAGGGGCGGACGTCCCAGTAGAGGTGCGAGCCGTCGGCGACGACGCCGGAGGCGACGAGGCCCGCGAGCACCCGGCGGTAGCCGTCGGCGTCGCCGAGGGGCTCGGGGGCGCCGGCGTGCGGGAACCGGGTCCACCACAGCGTCCGCCAGGACTCGTAGCCGGTGTCGACGCCGTCGTGGAACGGCGAGCTGCCGGTCATCGCCAGCAGCACCGGGACGTAGGGCCGGGTGCGGTCGAGGACGGCGACGGCGGTGTCGAGGTCGGGGACACCGACGTGCACGTGGCAGCCGCAGATGTCCTGCTGCCGGGCCAGGCCCGCCCAGCGCTCGACCATCGCCTCGTACCGCTCGCCCGGCGTGACCGGCATCGTGTGCCAGGACCCCCAGGGGTGGGTGGAGGCGGGCAGCACGAGCAGCCCGTCACGGGCGGCGGCCGCGGCGGCCTCGGTGCGAGCGGCGGTCAGCTCGGCGCGGACCTGCGCCAGCGTGGTGCACACGCCGGTGGCGATCTCGAGCTGGGTGGTCGCGATCTCGGGGAGGACGCGCGGTCCGGCCTCGCCGGCCAGGGCCGCGGCCGAGGCGCGCGGCCCGGGGGTCAGCTCGTAGGTGCCGGGGGCGACGAGGTGGAACTCCTCCTCGACGCCGAGGGTGCGCCCGACGGCGCCGCTGTCGGACTGCTGGCCGTCGGGGTGCACGCCGCTCCTGGGTGCCGTCGGGGGTGTCGTGGGGAGGGTGCCGTCAGGGGTTCTGCCGGGCAGGCCGACGCTACGACCGGCTGACCCGGCGCGCACCTGCTGACCAGCACGGTCGTGGGGGGGGGGGGGGGGGGGGGGGGGGGGGGGGGGGGGGGGGGGGGGGGGGGGGGGGGGGGGGGGGGGGGGGGGGGGGGGGGGGGGGGGGGGGGGGGGGGGGGGGGGGGGTGGGGG
>NZ_JBJGYX010000095.1:0-11192 GCF_054050195.1 Geodermatophilus sp. SYSU D00710 | reverse complement strand
GGGGGGGGGGGGGGGCGCCCCCCCACTAGTGCGGGTTAGCGCCCCCGGTGGGGCGGGGGGGGGTGTGCGCTTTGGCGAGGACGTCCCCACCGGACGACGGACCGCCTGCCTCCGGGACTCCGGAGGCAGGGGCTGCCCCAAGGGGCAGAGGGGGTCCTCCATCAGCCTCGGATGCGGGTCATCTCGGGGTCGACGAGCGGCTCGGCGGCGACGGTGGCGGGGATGCGGGTGCCGAAGTACTCGATCTCGACAGCCGTCCCGACGGTCGCCGAGGCGGGCAGCCAGGCGTAGGCGATCGGCCGGCCGACGGTGTGCCCGAAGGCCGCGCTGGTCACGTAGCCGGCCGGGCGGCCCTCGACGAACACCGGCTCGGAGCCGAGGACGACGCTGCGGCCGTCGTCGATCGTCAGGCAGGACAGCCGGCGGCTCACCGTGTCGTCGCCCTTCCCGGCGAGGGCCTGCCGCCCCACGAAGTCGGACTGCTTCTGCCGGCGGACCGCGAACCCGAGACCGGCCTCGTAGGGGTCGTGCTCGGTGGTCATGTCGTGGCCCCAGGCGCGGTAGCCCTTCTCCAGCCGGAGGCTGGCGAAGGCCGCGCGGCCCGCGGCGACCACGCCCAGGTCCTGGCCGGCGCGCCACAGCACGTCCCACAGCCGCCGGCCGTCGTCGGCGGAGGCGTAGAGCTCCCAGCCCAGCTCGCCGACGTAGGACAGCCGCATCGCCGTCACCGGCACTCCCCCGATCCGCGCCCGCGTGGCGCGGAAGTACCGCAGCCCGTCGTTCGAGAAGTCGTCGGAGCTGACCCGCTGGACCAGGTCGCGGGCCCGCGGGCCCCACAGGCCGATGCAGCAGGTGCCGCCGGTGACGTCCCGGACCTGCACGCTGCCGTCGTCCGGCGCCTCGTGCAGCAGGTGGTCGTGGTCGAGGGGACCGTTGGCGCCGACCTGGAACAGCTGCTCGCCGAGCCGGGCGACGGTGAGGTCGCTGCGGATGCCGCCGGCCTCGTCGAGGGCCAGCGTGTAGGTGACCGACCCGACGGACTTGTCCATCTCGCCGGTCGTCAGCCGCTGCAGCAGGGTGAGGGCGCCGGGGCCGCTGACCTCCAGCCGCTTGAGCGGCGTCATGTCGTACAGCGCCACGGCCGTGCGGGTCCGCCACGCCTCCGCCGCCGCGATCGGCGACCAGAACCGTCCCGCCCAGGCGTCGCGCTCCGGCGGCACCCACTCCGCGGGCAGCCGGTCCACCAGGTGCGCGTTGGCCTCGTACCAGTGCGGCCGCTCCCAGCCGGCGGCCTCGAGGAACACCGCGCCGAGCTCCTGCTGCCGGGCGTGGAAGGGGCTGACCCGCAGGTCGCGCGGGGACAGCCGCGGCTGCAGCGGGTGGACCACGTCGTAGACCTCGACGAAGTTCTGCTGCGAGGTCTCGCGGACGTACTCCGGCGCGAGCTGGACGTCCTCGAAGCGGTGCACGTCGCAGCCGTGCAGGTCGAGCTCCGAGTGGCCGTCGACGAGCAGCTGGGCCACCGACCGGGCGACACCGGCCGAGTGCGTCACCCAGACCGCCTCGGCGATCCAGAAGCCCGCCACGTCCCGCGACTCGCCGATCAGCGGGCCGCCGTCCGGGGTGAACGAGAAGACGCCGTTGAAGCCCGAGTCGATCTTCGTGGCCCGCAGCGAGGGCAGCAGCAGCCGGCTCTGCTCCCACGCCGGCGCGAAGTCCTCCTCCGTGAAGGGCAGCATCGAGGGCATCGCCGACTCCCGCACGCCGTCGCCCTGGGGGAGCTCGCCCAGGTCGACGGGCATCGGCCGGTGGGCGTAGGACCCGATGCCGAGGCGGTCGACGCGCTCGCGGTAGTAGAGGTCCTGGTCCTGGTGGCGCAGGATCGGCAGGCTCGCCTCGCCGAGCTCGTCGTTGCGGTCGACCAGCTCGGGCACCTGGCCGGTCCAGACGAACTGGTGGGCCAGCGGCAGCAGGGGCACGTCCATGCCGACCATGGCGCCGAGCTCCTGGCCCCAGAAGCCGGCGCAGGAGACGACGATGTCGGCGGGGAGAACGCCGTCGGGGGTCCGGACGCCGGTCACCCGGCCACCGGCCTGCTCGATCCCGGTCACCCGGGTGCACCCCTGGAAGCGGGCGCCCCGCGCCTCGGCGCGGCGGGCCAGGGCGACGACCGCCCGCGACGCCTTGGCCAGGCCGTCGCTCGGGATGTGCAGGCCGCCGAGGATGCGGTCGCGGTCGACCAGCGGGTGCAGCCGGAGGCACTCGTCCACGTCGACCACCTGCGCCTCGACGCCCCAGGAGGTGGCCCAGCCCTGCTTGCGGTGCAGGTCGGCGAGCCGCTCCGGCGTGGTGGCGACCTCGAGGCCGCCGACCTGGTTGAAGCACCAGGCGCCGTCGACGTCGATGCCCAGGAACTTCTCGACCGTGTAGCTCGCGAAGGCGGTCATCGTCTTCGAGGCGTTGGTCTGGAAGACCAGCCCGGGCGCGTGCGACGTGGAGCCCCCGGTCAGCGGGAGGGGTCCCTGGTCGACCACGGTGACGCGGTCCCAGCCGCGGGCGGTCAGCTCGTCGGCCAGGTTGGCTCCGACGATGCCCGCTCCGATGACGACCACACGAGGCGTGGTGGACATGGCTCTACTCCTGACCGGCGGTGGTGGGGGTGAACTCGAGGGCCGCGTCGAGCAGCCAGTCGGCGAGGTAGCCGGCGAACGAGGACCGGACGAGCACGAGGTGGTCGTCGCCGGCGTCGGACAGCGTCAGCAGGACGACCCCGGCCTGGCCGAGCGTGGTCTGCGCGCTGCGGCCACGCCCGGAGACCCGCGGGTGCAGGTCGATCGAGCAGCCCCTGGCGAGCACGTCCCGCACCCGCGCACCGGTCAGCCGGAGACCGATCCGCTGGGCGGAGACGTCCGTCGCGGACCCGCCCAGCGGGACCACGGCGGCACGGACGCGGGCCTCCAGCTCCTCCGGGGCCTCCGTGCTGCTCGTCAGCAGCCACTCGTCGGGGCCGAGCCAGACGGCCCGTCCCGAGCCGGCGGGCACCCAGGTGTTCGGCGCCGTCGGCAGGTCCACGCCCAGCGCCGCGGCGGCCTCGGTGCCCACCGCGGGCAGCCGGACGTCGACCGTCGCGACGTACGGCTCGACGGCGATGCCGACGTCGGCGGGCAGCCGCGCGAACCGGGTGGTCCACGCCTCGAGCGGGTGGGTGCGCAGCAGCTCAGCCATCGCGACGGGCTCCTTCGGGGTCGACGAGCACCGACCCGGTGACCTCGACCGGGACGAGGGCGCCGCCGACGGGGACGTGGACGGTGTCGCCGACGCGGGACCGGCCGCCCTTGAGCAGGGCGAGGGCGAACGGGCGTCCGAGCTCGGCGCTGCGGTAGCTGGAGGTGACGTGCCCGAGCATCGGGACCGGCGGGGGCGGCAGCTGGCCGTCGGCCCGGAACTCGACGATCTGCGACCCCTCGGGCAGCACCGTCTGCCGGTCCACGGGCAGCAGGCCGACCAGCTGCTTGCGCAGCGGGTCGGAGTTGGCCGGGCGGGCGAAGGAGCGCTTGCCGACGAAGTCCGGCTTCTTCTTCGACACCGCCCACGCCATGCCGAGGTCGTGGGGGGTGACGGTGCCGTCGGTGTCCTGCCCGATGATCGGGTAGCCCTTCTCCGCGCGGAGCACGTGCATCGTCTCCGTGCCGTACGGCGTGATGCCGAACGGGCGGCCGGCCTCGAGCAGCCGCTGCCACACCGCGACGGCGTACCAGGGGTTCACGTAGACCTCGAAGGCGAGCTCGCCGGAGAAGCTGATCCGGGCCAGCCGGACCGGCACCCCCTCGAGGGTGGCGTCCCGCCAGGTCATGAACGGGAACGCCTCGTTCGAGACGTCGACGCCGGGGAAGACGGCGCCGACCACGTCGCGGGATCGGGGGCCCACGACGGGGAAGGTGGCCCACTGCTCGGTGACCGACGTGCAGTGCACCCGCAGGTCGGGCCACTCGGTCTGGAGCCACTCCTCCATCCAGTCGAGGACCTTCGCCGCGCCGCCGGTCGTGGTGAGGACGAGGAAGCGGTCCTCGGCCAGCCGCAGCACCGTGCCGTCGTCGATGACCATGCCGTCGACCCCGCACATGACGCCGTAGCGGACCGAGCCGACCTTCAGGCTGCTCATCAGGTTCGTGTAGAGCCGGTCGAGGAGGACGGCGGCGTCGGGGCCCTGGACGTCGATCGTGCCGAGAGTGGAGCCGTCGAGGATGCCGACGCCGGTCCGGGCCGCGGCGCACTCGCGGAGGACCGCGGCCTCCATGTCCTCGCCGGGCCGCGGGTAGTACCGGGGCCGCTTCCACTGGCCGACGTCCTCGAGGACCGCGCCGGCCGCGACGTGCCAGTCGTGCAGCGCGGTGACCCGCTCGGGGTCGAAGAGCCGGCCGCGGTCGCGGCCGGCCAGCGCGGCGAAGGCGACCGGGGTGTAGGGCGGCCGGAACGTGGTGGTGCCGGTGTCCTGCACCGGGATCCCCAGCAGCTCGGCGGTGATGCCCGACGTGAGGACGCCGGAGGTCTTGCCCTGGTCGTGCGCCGTCCCGATCGTCGTGTAGCGCTTGACGTGCTCGATGGAGCGCAGGCCGGCGCCGACCGCGCGGGCGATGTCGGCGACCGTCGCGTCGCGCTGCAGGTCGACGAACGAGGTGCTGCCGGCGGCGCCGGAGGTGTCGGGCACCCGCCACAGCACCAGGGGCGCGGCCGGGGCGACGGGCTCCGGGGCGGTGGGCAGCCGGTCCTCGGCCGCGGGCGCGATGGCCAGGGCGGTCAGTGCCGCGCGGGCCACCCGCTGCCCGTCGGCCAGGCACCCGGCCAGGTCGGACACGCCGGCCGCCGAGCCCGCGACCGAGAGGCCGTCGAGGTCCTCCCCGGGGACGAACGCGCCGAGCGCCTCGTCGTAGCGCAGCCGGCCGCGGGCCTGGCTGAACAGGTGCACCGCCGGGTTCCAGCCGCCGCTGACCAGGAGCAGGTCACAGGCGACGGCGGAGGAGGCGCCGACCTCCCCGTCGGCGAACGGGGCGACGAGGGCGTGGGTGACCCGCTCCTCGCCACGGGTGCCGGTGACGACGGCGCCGGGCAGGACGCGGATGCCGGCCTGCTCGCACTCCTCGCGCCGGAGCGGCGAGCCCTCCGGGCGGGCGTCGACCACCGCCTGCACCCGCACGCCGGCGCGGGAGAGGTCGAGGGCGGCGTCGTAGGCGCTGTCGTTGGTGGTGAAGACGACGGCCTCGCGGCCGGGCAGCACGCCGTACCGGTGCAGGAACGTCCGGGCGGCGCCGGCGAGCATGGTCCCCGGGCGGTCGTTGTCCGCGAACACGACCGGACGCTCGTGGGCCCCGGTCGCCACGACCACGGCGCGGGCCCGGAAGCGCCACACCCGCTGCCGGGACAGGTGCCGCGGTGCGGCCGCTCCGAGGTGGTCGGTGCGCCGCTCGAGCGCCAGGACGAAGCCGTCGTCGTAGCTGCCGAAGGCGGTGGTGCGCTGCAGGTGCAGCACCTCCGGGTGCGCGGCCAGCTCCGCCACCGCGCCCGCCACCCAGTCCGGCGCCGGGGCGCCGTCGAGCCGGTCGGTGCCCGACAGCAGCGAGCCGCCGGCCTCGGACTGCTCGTCGACGAGCGCGACCCTCGCCCCCGCCCGGGCGGCACTGAGCGCCGCGGCCAGCCCCGCAGGACCGGCCCCCACGACCAGCACGTCGACGTGGTGGTGCACGGCGTCGTACCGGGCGGAGTCGGGGACGTCGGCGAGGCGTCCCTGTCCCGGCAGACCGGAGGCGGCCAGCCCGTCGAAGAGCTCGACGGTCGTGGCCAGCAGCATGGGCTCGGGGAAGGGCTCCTCGATCTGGACGAGTCCGCCCGGGTCCTCGGCCCAGGCCGCGGCGATGCCGCGCGGCCGGCCGAGCTTGACGCTGGTGGCGACCCGGTGGCGGCCGGAGGCGAGCAGGGCCGAGGCCAGCGTGTCGCCGGGGTGGCCGGTGAGGGTGTCCCCGTCGAAGGTGAACTCGAGGGTGGTGGTGCGGTCGATGCGGCCGCCCTCGGCCGTCCGGGAGCTGCTCGTCACGGGGTCACCGGCTTCGGGTCGTCGAGGCGGTCCACGCGCTCGAAGCGGTAGGTGGCGGTGTCGCGGACGGCGGTGAACCAGCGGCGGCAGCCGGCGCTGTGGTGCCAGCGCTCGGTGAAGCGGCCCCGGGGGTTGTCGCGGAAGAAGACGTAGTGCGCCCACTCCTCGTCGGAGAGCGCGCCCGGGTCGTCCGGGTACGGGACGGAGGCCTGGCCGCCGTAGGAGAACTCGACCTCCTCGCGGGGGCCGCACCACGGGCACGGGATGAGTTGCACGGAGAGCTCCTGGGTGGGGAAGGACGTCAGTGGGCGACGGCGGCCGCGCCGTGCTCGTCGACGAGCGCGCCGGTGACGAAGCGGTCGAGGCCGAACGGCGCCACGGTCGGGTGGGGCTCGTCGTGGGCGACGGTGTGCGCCAGGGCCCAGCCGATGCCGGGCGTGGCCTTGAACCCGCCGGTGCCCCAGCCGCAGTTGAGGTAGACGTTGTCGTAGGGGGTCCGCCCGACGATCGGCGAGGCGTCGGGGCTGACGTCGACGATGCCGGCCCAGCTGCGCAGCAGGTGCGCCCGGGCGAACACCGGGAAGAGCTCGACGGCGGCGGCCATCTGGCGCTCGATGACGTGGAAGGCGCCGCGCTGGCCGTAGCCGTTGTAGGAGTCGACGCCGGCGCCCATGACCAGCTCGCCCTTGTGCGCCTGGGAGACGTACACGTGGACGGCGTTGGACATGACCACCGTGGGGTGCACCGGCTCGAGCAGCTCGGAGACCAGGGCCTGCAGCGGGTGGCTCTGGATCGGCACCCGGATGCCCAGCAGATCGGTCAGCACGGAGGTGTGCCCGGCCGCGCAGAGGACGACCCGGCCGGCGGCGATCGTGCCGCGGGTGGTCTGCACCCCGGTGACCCGGTCGCCGTCGGTGCGGAAGCCGGTGACCTCGCAGTCCTGGACCAGGTCGATGCCGGCCTGGTCGGCGCGCCGGGCGAAGCCCCAGGCCACGTAGTCGTGCTTGGCGATGCCGGCGCGCGGCTGGTAGGTGGCCCCCATGACCGGGTAGCGGATGTCGGGCGAGGTGTTGACGACCGGGCAGACCTTGCGGACCTCGTCGGGCTCGAGCCACTCGGCGTCGATGCCGTTGAGCTTGTTGGCCTCCACTCGGCGCACGCTGTCGCGGACGTCCTGCAGCGTGTGGGCGAGGTTGAGCACGCCGCGCTGGCTGAACAGGATCGGGTAGCCGAGGTCCTCCTCGAGCCCCTCCCACAGCTCCAGGGCGTGCTCGTAGATGGCCGAGCTCTCGTCCCACAGGTAGTTGGACCGGATGATCGTGGTGTTGCGGGCCATGTTCCCGCCTGCCAGCCACCCCTTCTCCAGGACCGCGACGTCGGTGATGCCGTGGTTCTTCGCCAGGTAGTGGGCGGTGGCCAGGCCGTGCCCGCCGCCGCCGACGATGACGACGTCGTACGAGCGCTTCGGCTCGGGGTTCCGCCAGAGGGCGTCGGGGTGCTCGGGCAGGTCCGCGCCGGGGGTGCGGGGACTCATCGGGCGACCTCCGTCAGGTCGGGGTAGAGCGGGTGACGGCCGGCCAGCCGGGTGACCCTCCCGCGGAGCCCGGCCAGCTGTGCCTCGTCCACCTCGGGCCGCAGCGCGGTGGCGATGACGTCGGCGACCTCGGCGAAGTCGTCGACGTCGAAGCCGCGCGCCGCCAGGGCGGGGGTGCCGATGCGGACACCGGAGCTGACCATCGGCGGGCGGGGGTCGAAGGGCACCGCGTTGCGGTTGACGGTGATGCCGATCGCGTGCAGCCGGTCCTCGGCCTGCCGGCCGTCGAGCTCCGAGGCGCGCAGGTCCACCAGGACGAGGTGGACGTCGGTGCCGCCGCTGACCACGTCGATGCCCGCCCCGCGCGAGTCGGGCGCCAGCAGCCGGTCGGCCAGGATCCGGGCGCCGGCGAGGGTGCGCTCCTGCCGCTCCCGGAACGCTGGTTCGCCGGCCAGCTTGAAGGCGACGGCCTTGGCCGCGATCACGTGCTCGAGCGGCCCGCCCTGCTGGCCGGGGAAGACCGACGAGTTGAACCTCTTGGCCAGGTCGGCGGTGGCGAGGATGACGCCGCCGCGCGGGCCGCCGAGGGTCTTGTGGGTGGTCGAGGTGACCACGTGGGCGTGCGGGACGGGCGACGGGTGCAGCCCGGCGGCCACCAGCCCGGCGAAGTGGGCCATGTCGACCATGAGGTGGGCGCCGACCTCGTCGGCGATCCGCCGGAACTCGGCGAAGTCGAGGTGCCGCGGGTAGGCCGACCAGCCCGCGACGACGAGCTTCGGGCGTCGCTCGTGGGCCAGTCGCTCGACCTCGGCCATGTCGACGCGGTGGTCGCCCGGCCGCACGTGGTAGGCCGCGACGTCGTAGAGCTTCCCGGAGAAGTTCAGCCGCATCCCGTGGGTCAGGTGGCCGCCGTGCGCCAGGTCCAGCCCCAGGATGGTGTCGCCGGGCTGCAGGAGAGCCGACATCACCGCGGCGTTGGCCTGCGCACCCGAGTGCGGCTGCACGTTGGCGTACTCGGCGCCGAACAGCGCCTTCAGCCGGTCGATGGCCAGCTGCTCGACGACGTCGACGTGCTCGCAGCCGCCGTAGTACCGCCGGCCGGGGTAGCCCTCGGCGTACTTGTTGGTCAGCACCGAGCCCTGGGCCTGCATCACCGCCACCGGGGCACAGTTCTCGCTGGCGATCATCTCCAGCGTGGTCTGCTGCCGGGTCAGCTCGGCGGCGATCGCGGCGGCGACCTCGGGGTCGGTGTCGGCCAGCGACCGGTCGAGGACGCGGTCGGGAAGAGCCCGGGCCGGGGCCGGTGGTGCAGCGTCCAGCTGGACGACCATGCCGGGTCCCTCCTGTCATGAGATGGGGCCGAGGACTGGTATATCAGTCGTCCAACACCGTAGGGTGACCGCCGGACGGGGTCAAGAGGCGCCCGGGGACGACCTCCCCGGCCCGCCCCGCCCGCCTCCGCGGCGCGCTCCGCAGGGCAGCCCCGCGTCCGGTCCGCACGTCCCCCGAGAGGAGATCCGCCGTCATGGCCTACGAGGTGAGGGGCGTCGTCGCCCGCAGCAAGGGCGCTCCGGTGAGCGTCGAGACGATCGTGGTGCCCGACCCCGGCCCCGGGGAGGCGGTGGTTGACGTGCAGGCCTGTGGAGTCTGTGCGACCGACCTGCACTACCGCGACGGCTCGATCACCGACGAGTACCCGTTCCTGCTCGGCCACGAGGCCGCCGGCACCGTCGCCGCCGTCGGCGAGGACGTCACCGACGTCGCCGTCGGCGACTACGTCGTCCTCAACTGGCGGGCCGTCTGCGGCCGGTGCCGCGCGTGCCGGCGGGGCGAGCCGCAGTACTGCTTCGACACGCACAACGCCGCGCAGAAGATGACGTTGACCGACGGCACCGAGCTCTCCCCCGCACTCGGCATCGGCGCCTTCGTGGAGAAGACGCTGGTGCACTCCGGCCAGTGCACGAAGGTCGACCCGGCCGCCCCCGCCACGGCCGCGGGGCTGCTCGGCTGCGGCGTGATGGCCGGCGCCGGCGCCGCGATGAACACCGGCGCGGTCCGGCGCGGCGAGAGCGTGGCGGTGTTCGGCTGCGGCGGCGTCGGCGACGCGGCGATCGCCGGGGCGAGGCTGGCCGGGGCGACGACGATCGTCGCCGTCGACGTCGAGGACCGGAAGCTGGGGTGGGCGAAGCAGTTCGGCGCCACGCACACGGTCAACTCACGCGCGACCGACCCGGTCGAGGCGATCCGGGCCCTCACCGGCGGCTTCGGGGTCGACGTCGCGATCGACGCGGTCGGCCGCCCCGAGGTGTTCGAGCAGGCCTTCTACGCCCGCGACCTCGCCGGCCGCGTGGTCATGGTCGGCGTGCCGGCCCCCGACATGCGCATCGAGCTCCCCGCCATCGAGGTCTTCGGCCGCGGCGGCACCATCAGGTCCTCCTGGTACGGCGACTGCCTGCCCAGCCGTGACTTCCCGTTGCTGGTCGACCTGTACCTGCAGGGGCGGTTCCCGCTCGACCGGTTCGTCACCGACGTCATCGGCCTGGACGACGTCGAGGCGGCGTTCGACGACCTGCGCCGGGGCGAGGTGCTGCGCTCGGTCGTGGTGCTCGACAAGTGAGCGTCCGGGCGGACACCGGCCCGGGCTCCCCCGGGCCGGTGCTGCGGGGACCCCGCGGCGCGCTGCAGCGGGCGCTGCGGGAGGCCGGCTACGAGGTCCTGCCGTTGCGCGGGGCCGAGGAGCAGGTCGTCGAGCACGTCCCGCGGACCGTGCCGCTCACGGTGACGGTGACCGAGGCGCGGGGCCTGACGCCCACGCTGGAGCTGGCCGAGCGCCTGTCCGGCCACGGCTTCGGCGTCACGCCGCACCTGGCCGCGCGGCTGGTCCACGGCCCGTCGCACCTCGCCGACGTCGTCGCCCGCCTGCACGCCGCCGGCGTCGAGGGCGTGTTCGTCGTCGGGGGCGACGCCGCCGAGCCGGTGGGCCCGTACCCGGACGCGCTCTCCCTGCTCGAGGAGCTGGAGGGCCTCGGCCACCGCTTCCGGCACGTGGGGATCGGCGGGTATCCCGAGGGGCACGGGCACATCGGCCGGGAGGTCGTCGAGCGCGCCCTGGAGCGGAAGGCCCGGCACGCGACCCACGTGGTCTCGCAGCTGTGCTTCTCCGCCGCGACGACGGCGGCCTGGGCGCGCCGTGTCGCGCAGCGCGGTGTCGACCTGCCGATCCGCGTCGGCATCCCCGGAGCGGTGACGCGCCAGAAGCTGGTCCGCATCTCCGCCGGGCTCGGCCTGGGGCAGTCGGCCCGCTTCCTGTCGAAGCAGCACGGCCTCCTCTGGCGCTTCCTCCTCCCGCACGGGTACCGGCCCGACCGGCTCGTCGAACGCCTGGCACCCGCCCTCGGCGGCCCCGGGCACCACCTGCAGGGCCTCCACGTGTCGACCTTCAACGAGGTGGCGCGGACCGAGGCGTGGCGTCAGGAGTGGCTGGCGCGCCTGTCGGACGCCGGGGACGGCTGAGCGGTACGCCCGCGGACGGCAACGGGGCCGGGAGGACGACGTCCTCCCGGCCCCGTT
>NZ_JBJGYX010000094.1:0-12196 GCF_054050195.1 Geodermatophilus sp. SYSU D00710 | reverse complement strand
CCCCCCCCCCCCCGCCCCCCCCCCCCCCCCCCCCCCCCCCCCCCCCCCCCCCCCCCCCCCCCCCCCCCCCCCCCCCCCCCCCCCCCCCCCCCCCCCCCCCCCCCCCCCCCCCCCGCGCAGCACCCACACGACGACGGCGCCCGCCCCCTCCGCGCGAGGGGGCGGGCGCCGTTTCACCTGCTGGAACGGCCCCCTTGCAGCGTCCCGCCGCGAGCCCGCGAGCGGCGGGGGGCAAGGGGGTCCTTCACTCGGCGTCGAGGTCGGCGGCCACCATGCCGGCGATCTGCTCGACGACGGCCTGGTCGTCGCTGGTGACGGTGACCTCGGCCCCCTTCTGGGCACCGAGCGTCATGATCATCAGCGGCGAGCCGGCGTCGACGGGGTTGCCGCCGGGGGTGGCCAGGGTGACCGGGACGCCGGCCTTGCCCACGGCCTCGGCGATGAGCGCGGCCGGGCGGGCGTGCAGGCCGACCCGGGAGCCGACGGTGACGGTCTGACTGGGCATTCGACGTCCTCGCTTCTCGGGGGATCGGTGGGTGTCGGGGTCGAGCCTGCCCTGTCAGGCGCGAGCGGGCGCGCTGACGGTGGAGCCGGGCGTCGCGGTGTGGGCGTGCGCCAGGTCGACGGCGTCCTCGGGCACGGCGTCGGCCTTCCGGCGGCCGATGCTCTTGGCGATGGTGACCGCCAGGGCGCCGACGACCGTGCCGGCGATCAGCGCCAGGACGAACACGAGCACGTTGCTCATCGCGAAGAACACGAAGATGCCGCCGTGCGGGGCGCGCAGCTCGACGCCGGAGGCCGCGACGATGGCGCCGGTGGTCGCACCGCCGAGCATCATCGACGGGATGACCCGCAGCGGGTCGGCCGCCGCGAACGGGATCGCCCCCTCGGAGATGAACGAGGCGCCGAGCAGCCAGGCGGCCTTGCCGTTGTCGCGCTCGGCCGGGGTGTAGAGGGCAGGGCGGATCGCGGTGGACAGCGCCATCGCCAGCGGCGGGACCATGCCCGCGGCCATGACCGTCGCCATGATGACCAGCGAGCCGCTGGTCTGCGAGGCCAGGCCAGCGGTGGCGAACAGGTAGGCCGCCTTGTTCACCGGACCGCCGAGGTCGAAGCACATCATCAGGCCGAGGATGATCCCCAGCAGCACCGCGGACGTGCCGCTCAGGCCGTTGAGCCAGTTGCCCAGGCCCTCGACGGCGGCGGCCAGCGGGCGGCCGAGCACCGCCACCATGAGCCCGCTGGAGATCAGCGTGGCCAGCAGCGGGATGATCACCACCGGCTGCAGCCCCCGGACCCCGGCGGGCAGCTTCCAGGAGGCGATCCACCGGGCCACCAGGCCGGCGAGGATGCCGCCGACCAGGCCGCCCAGGAAGCCGGCGCTCATGGTCACCGAGACGGCGCCGACGACGAAGCCCGGCGCGATGCCCGGGCGGTCGGCGATCGCGTAGGCGATGTACCCGGCCAGCGCCGGGACCAGGAACGCGAACGCGGCCTGGCCGAGGACGGTGCAGAGCGCACCCAGGTAGCCGAAGAACCCGTCGTTGAGGCCCTCGAGGGGCGCCGCGGACGGCAGGTCGAGGAAGGAGTTGTCGAGCGCCCAGCTCAGTGCGTAACTCTGGCCCTCGGTGACCGCGTCGGGGTTCGTGCTGACGATCTGGTAGCCGCCGAACAGGAAGCCCAGCGCGATCAGCAGACCGCCGGCCGCGACGAACGGGATCATGTAGCTGACCCCGGTGAGCAGCCAGCGGCGGATCTCCGTGGCGGTGCTCGGCCGGCCGGCCGGGGCGGCTGCGGCGGACTCACCGGCGGCGGCGCCCGGCACCCGGCGGGCGTTCGGGTCGTCGGCGGCGGCCAGCGCCTCGCGGATCATGACCTCGGGCTCGTTGATGGCCCGCTTGGTGCCCGACTGGACCACCGGCTTGCCGGCGAACCGGTCCCGGTCCCGCACGCCGACGTCGACGGCGAAGACGACCGCGTCGGCGTCGCGGATGACCGACGGGTCCAGCGGCGTGGACCCCGAGGAGCCCTGCGTCTCGACGGCGAGGTCCACGCCCTGCGCCTGCGCGGCCGCGGTGAGCTTGTCGGCGGCCATGTAGGTGTGTGCGATGCCGGTGGGGCAGGCGCTGACGGCGACGATCTTGCGCCGCGCGGCCGGGGCGGCGGCAGCTGCACCGGCGGGGGCAGCCGACGGCGCCGCAGCGGCCGGGGCGGTGGCGGGCACGGGGGTGCTGGTCGCCGCGGTGGCGCCGGTGGTCGGCTTGGGCGAGACGACCTCCTCGACGAGCGAGACGACGTCGGCCGGCGTGGCGGCGGCGCGCAGCGCGGCGACGAAGTCCGGCCGCACCAGGGCCCGGGCCAGGGCCGACAGCAGCGTGAGGTGGTCGGCGTCGCCCTCCGCGGGGGCGGCGATGAGGAACACGAGGTCGGCCGGGCCGTCGGCGGCGCCGAAGTCGACGCCCGGCGCCAGCCGCGCGAACGCGAGCGAGGCCTGCGTGACGGCGGCCGACCGGCAGTGCGGGATCGCGATCCCGCCGGGCAGCCCGGTCGCGGCCTGGGCCTCGCGGGCCAGGGCGTCACCGGCGAGCGCCTCGGCTCCGGTGGCCCGGCCGGCGTCGGCCACGAGACCGGCCAGCCGGCGGACGACGGCCTGCTTGTCGGAGCCGAGATCGGCGTCGAGGACGACCAGCTCCGGGGTGATCAGTGCTGTCATGACGGACCCTTCGGGCGTCAGGGGACGTCCCGGCCGGCGGCCGGGACGGGTTCCGGGGTGGGCGGGGGAGACCCGGGCAGGCCGGGCGAGACGGGAACGGCGGCCGGGTCGACCTGCTCCGGGGTCGGGACGGCCGAGCCGGGCAGGGCCGCGGCGGCCGAGCCGGTGGCCACGGCGCGGCGCAGCCGGTCGGGAGCCGGGGCGCCGGCCAGGTCGGCCAGCAGGTGCCCGGCCAGGCTGGAGTCGCCGGCGCCGACGGTGCTGCGCACGGCGATCCGCGGAGCGCGGGCCGACCAGACCTCGCCCGCGCCGGTGGACAGCACCGCGCCGTCACCGCCGAGGGTGAGCAGCACCTCGGCGACGCCACCGCCGTGCAGCTGCGCGACGGCGGCCGAGAGCGCCGCGGGGTCGGCGAGCAGCTCGGCCTCGCTGGTGCCGGTCACCTGGGCCAGCTCCTCGGCGTTGGGCTTGAGCAGGTCGGGTGCGGCGTCGGGCCCGGCGGCCAGCAGCGCGCGCAGCGGCGCCTCGGAGGTGTCGACGGCGATCCGCGCGCCGGTGCCGCGGACGGCGCGGACCAGCTCGGCGTACCAGTCCTCGGGCGTACCGGGCGGCAGCGAGCCGGACAGCACCACCCAGCGGGCGCCCGCGGCGGCCGCGGCCACGGCGGCGGCGAGGGCGGCGCGCAGACCGGCGTCGAGCGTCGTGCCGGGCTCGTTGAGCTTGGTGGTGGTGCCGTCGGGCTCGGTGAGCGAGTAGTTGGTGCGCACCGGGGCGCCGGTGGGGACGGTGACCAGCGGCAGGCGCAGGGCGCCCAGCGCGGCGACCAGCGGGTCGGTGGGGTCGGCGGGGACCACGGCGAGGACGTCGGCCCCGGCCGCGGCCAGCGCGCGGGCCACGTTGACGCCCTTGCCACCGGGCTCGGTCGAGCTCGGGCCGAGCCGGGCCACCTCCCCGCGGGTCAGGGGACCGGGCAGGGCGAGGGTGCGGTCGAGGCTGGGGTTGGCCGTCAGCGTGACGACGCGCCCGCCGCTCACGCGACCACGACCTCGACGCCGGCGTCCTCGAGCCGCTCCACGACGGCGGGGTCGGCGCCGCCGTCGGTGACCACCGTGTCGACGTCGCCGAGCGTGGCGAAGCGGACCAGGTGCTCGCGCCCGAGCTTGCTGCTGTCGGCCAGGACGACCGCGCGCTGACCGGCCGCGACCATCGCCCGCTTGACCGAGGCCTCTGCCTCGTCGGGCGTGGTGAGGCCGTGGTCGGGGGTGATGCCGTTGGTGCCCAGGAAGGCGACGTCGGCGCGCAGGTCGGCCAGCGCGCGGACCGGGGTCTCGCCGACCGCGCACTGGGTCAGCCCGCGGACCCGCCCGCCGAGCACGTGCAACGTGATGCCCGGGACGGTGGCCAGCCGGGCCGCGATCGGCACCGAGTTGGTGGCCACGAACAGGCCCCGGTCGGCGGGCAGGACCTCGGCCAGCGCCGCGGTCGAGCTGCCGCCGTCGAGCAGGACGCTCCCGCCCGGCCCGGGCAGCAGGTCCAGCGCCGCCGCGGCGATCTTGCGCTTGGCCTCCGCCCGGGTGGCGTGGCGCTCGGCCAGCGCGGTCTCGACCAGGGTGAGCGCCCCGGTCGGCACCGCGCCGCCGTGCACGCGCCGGAGCACACCGGCCCGCTCCAGGACGGCGAGATCGCGGCGGACGGTCTCGGTGGTGACGCCGAAGTGCTCGGCCACCGCGGTGACCGCGATGCGGCCCTGCTCGACGACCAGCGTGGCGATCGCCTGCTGTCGCTCCTCGGCGTACACGGCTTCCTCCGATCGGCGTCCCGTGGTGCCCGAACCCGTGGGATCTGACTTGTGTCTGTGTTGTTCTACGTGGGATTGGTTGACAAGTCAACACGAAGTCGTGACTCTGGTCACCGACGGACGACGGTGTCCCCCTACCCACCACCGACGCGGAGGTCCGCATGTCCACCACCACCGCCCCCGTGCTGACCGGCACCCCCGTGGTCCCCGGGGTCGTCCTCGGCCCGGTCGTGCGCCCGGCCGGCGCGGTCCGGCTGCCCGAGGCCGAGTCCGCCGAGACGCTCCCCGAGACCGCGCGAGCCGAGGAGCGGAGCCGTTTCGCCGCGGCCGCCGAGACGGTGGCCGGGCGGCTGGCGGCGCGGGCCGCGGCGGCGACCGGGATGACCGCCGAGGTCCTCTCCGCCACGGCAGGTCTGGCCCGCGACCGGGGACTGCTGTCGGCCGTCGAGCAGCGCATCGACACCGGCACCCCGGCCGCGGTCGCGGTGGTGCAGGCCGCCCAGCAGTTCGTCGACGTGTTCACCTCGCTGGGCGGGGTGATGGCCGAGCGCGTCACCGACGTCCGGGACGTCCGCGACCGCCTCGTCGCCGAGCTGACCGGCCAGGGGGAGCCCGGTGTCCCCGCGCCCGGGACGCCGTCGGTGCTGCTCGCCGACGACCTGGCGCCGGCCGACACCGCCGGGCTCGACCCCGCCCGTATCGTCGGGCTGGCCACCCGGCTCGGCGGCACGACCAGCCACACCGCGATCATCGCCCGGCAGCTGAACCTGCCCCTCGTCGTCGCCGTGGAGGGGCTCGACGCCGTCCCGGCGGGGGCCACCGTCCTCCTCGACGCCGAGGAGGGCACCGTCACCGTCGACCCCGAGCCGGAGTCCGCCGCCGCCCAGGTCGCGGAGGCCCGGCGGCAGGCCGAGGCGCTGGCGGGCTACCGCGGTCCGGCCGCCACCCGCGACGGCGTGACCGTGCCGGTGCTCGCCAACGTGCAGGACGGCGCGGGGACGCGAGCCGCGATGGCCGCGCACGCCGAGGGCGTCGGCCTGTTCCGCACCGAGCTCGCGTTCCTGGGGCGGGCCGCCGAGCCCAGCGTCGAGGAGCAGGCCACGGGCTACGCCGAGGTGTTCGAGGCCGCGGCCGGCCGCCGCGTCGTGCTGCGGACCCTCGACGCCGGCTCGGACAAGCCGCTGGAGTTCGCCACGCCGCCGGAGGAGGCCAACCCGGCGCTCGGCGTCCGCGGCCTGCGGGTGGCCCGCCGCGACCCTGGGCTGCTCGACCGCCAGCTCGACGCCGTCGCCGAGGCCGCCCGCCGCACCGGCGCCGCGCCGTGGGTGATGGCGCCGATGGTGGCCACCGTCGCCGAGGCCGCCGACTTCGCCGCCCGCGTGCGCGAGCGCGGCCTGGTGCCCGGCGTGATGGTCGAGGTGCCGTCGGTGGCGCTGCTCGCCGACCGGTTCCTCCAGCACGTCGACTTCCTGTCGATCGGCACCAACGACCTGTCGCAGTACGCGCTGGCCGCCGACCGGCTCTCGGCCGACCTCGCCGACCTCACCGACCCGTGGCAGCCGGCACTGCTGGCGCTGGTGGCGGCGACCGCGGCCGCGGGCCGGCGCGCCGGCAAGCCGGTCGGCGTCTGCGGCGAGGCCGCCGCCGACCCGCTGCTCGCCTGCGTGCTCGTCGGCCTGGGTGTGACCTCGCTGTCCTGCGCCGCACCCGCGGTCGCCGGTGTCGGGGCCCGGCTGGCCGGCGTCGACTCCACCGCCTGCCGGGAGGCCGGCGAGGCCGCGCTGGCCGCCGACGACCCGCGCACGGCCCGCGCCGCCGCCCGCGCCGTGCTCACCCGCGGCTGAGTTCGGCAGCGGGGTGTGATTTGGGTGGGAAAGTCGGGTCCGCGACGACGGCGGTCCCGGCCGGGTGAGCGACCCCGGCGCCAGATGAGGGGCCCGGACCACCGGCGTACGGTTCCCGCGCATGCAGCCCGGTGCCCTGTTCGACCTGTCCAGCACGACCAGCGTGGTCACCGGTTCCAGCCGCGGCATCGGCCTGGCCATCGCCCGGACCCTCCTGTCCCAGGGCGCCGACGTCCTGATCAACGGCTACGACGCGACCGAGACCGACGCCGCGCTCGCCGCGCTGCGCGAGCAGCACCCGCACGGGGCCGACGGCCGCCCGCGGGTGGCAGGCCTGCCCGGGGACGTCACCGACCCCGCCCTCGCGGGCGAGCTGGTGGACGAGGCAGTCCGGGTCTTCGGACGTCTCGACCACATGGTGTGCAACGCCGGGATCGACATCATCAAGCCGGCGATCGACTACACCGCCGAGGAATGGGACCGCGTCCTTGCGGTCAACCTGCGCGGAGCCTTCCAGCCGGCGCAGGCTGCCGCCCGCCACTGGATCGCCGCGGGCCGCGGCGGCGCCATCACGATGACCTCGTCCATCGCCGGCTCCGTCGGCATCCCGACCCTGGCCCCGTACGCCGCCAGCAAGGGCGGGGTGAACCAGTTGGTGCGCACCCTGGCCGCCGAATGGGCCGCGCACGGCATCCGCGTCAACGCCGTCGCGCCCGGCTACGTCGCCAACATCATGGACCGCGTCTCCGCACACGACGACCCCGCCTCGGACCAGCGCATCAACACGTTCACACCGCTCGGCCGGCGCGCCACCGTGGAGGAGATCGCCGCCCCGTACGCATTCCTCGCGTCTCGGGGCGCCGGCTACGTCACCGGCTCCGTCCTGGCCGTCGACGGGGGCTACACCGCGAACTGACGGCCGCCGGCCGTCATGTGGTTTCCCACCCAAATCACACCCCGCTGCCGAACTCACCCGCGGCTGACGCCGCGGCGGCACGCCCGCAGAGCAGTCCTACGGATCGAGCAGGGCGTCCAGCCGCGCGGTGCCGGACACGAGCGCCCGTGACCGGCGGTCGACGTCCCGCGCGCGGGCGGTCAGCGCGGCCGTGGCCTCGTCCCAGCGGGCGCCCCGCCGCAGGTGGGGCAGCAGCTCGCGCAGCGCCCCGATCCCGTAGCCGGCCCGCCGCAGCTGGTGCACGACCCGGGCGTCCCGGACGTCGCCGGGCGCGTAGGTGCGCGCCCGCCCGGGGGACGAGCGGCCGGGGACCACGAGCCCCTCGGCGTCCCAGTGGCGGAGGGTCGAGGGACGGACGCCGAGGGCGCCGGCGAGCTCGGAGACGCTCATGGCGTCGGAGGGCCGCGGGTCGTCGACCGGCTCCGCCGCGATCGCCCGGGCCGCCTCCTGCGCCAGCTGCAGGTCACGGCGCTCGGTGTGCAGCCGCGCGTGGGCGCCGTCGACGAGCGCCAGGAGCTCCGTCACCGGCCCCCGGTTCGCCGTGCGCACGATCCGCCGGGCCTCCACCGGGCCGACCGCCGCGGCGAACGCCCGGTAGGCCAGCGCGGCCTGCACGTGCCCGTCGGTGAGGACCCGGTGGCCGGCCGGGGTCCGCCCGGCCGGCGGCAGCACGCCCTCGCGCTCGAGGTCGCGGACCTGCTGCACCGAGTACCCGGCCCGCCGCGCGACGTCGACCGTGCGCAGGCCCGACTTGCGACTCCGCACCACGTCCTCCCTGGTCGAGCCGGTCAGGGCCGCCACAGGGACCCGAGTGCCACGCTCGAACCCGTGAGCACCGACCGCACGAGCATCGACGACGTCGTCGGCCTGGTCGAGGGACTGGGCGGCGTCCTGACGCTGCGCCCCGGCCCGGGCGACGGCTCGCCCGAGATCGCCTGGGGCGACCTGTTCTTCTACTACGCGCCCGACGGGGTGGTGCCGCGCACGCAGCCCTTCGCCACGGTCGTCACCAAGGACTACCCCGGCGAGCCGGCGTCGGGGCTGGACCGTCCCGGGGCGTTCCGGCTCGACATCGCCGCCGGTGCGGCCGAGTACTCCCGGTGGACCGGTCGGGCGCCGGGGGAACCGGCACCCGACGGCGTCGACCCCGCCGCGACCGACACCGTCCTCGCCCACCCGGTCTACGGCCGGCTCGGCTGGCTCACGGTCATGGACCCGGGTCCGCGGACGGCGGGGGCGGTCCAGGAACTGCTGCGAAGCGCGCACGCCGCGGCCCGGCAGCGGTGGGGACGCAGGGCCAGGAGGGCTCGGGAGGTGTCCGGCCTCCCCCTGAGGGGTGAACGATCGTCGGTAATGTGACGACGATCCCTACGGATCGTCGGAACATCCACGCTGTCGCCTGCTTTACTACAGGTGCACCCCCACACAGCACCGAAGAGGAGAGACGGACATGTCGATCGGGACCACCTGGCGTCAGCGTCGGCAGGCTGTTCGCACGCGGCGGGCCCTCGACCGCGCGCTCGCCCGCACCAGCAGCCCCGCCATGCGCGAGGAGCTGCTGACGATGGCCAACAACAGCGGCTTCTGAACCGCAGGGTCCCCAGGACCCCGGCGCCCTCGGAGCGCCTCCCGCACGGCCCCGGACTGCCCCGCAGCCCGGGGCCGTTCGCTGTCCTCCCCCCTTCGGGTCGGCGGCTCAACCCGGAACGGCGGGGTGCCGATACCGCTGCCGTGACTGGACGACGCCGGGGAGCCGCCCGGACCCCCGGCCGACCGGGGGAGGGGGACCCGGTACCGGGCGAGGCACACGAGACCTCCGGCGCCACGACCGGGCTGCTGCTCGCCTTCGTGCGCCAGCACGCCGGCGACGCCGCGGCCGAGGAGGTCGTGCGCCGGGCGGGCGTGCCCTTCACCGCCGCCGAGCTCGCCGAGCCCTCGACCTGGAGCAGCTACGACACCCGGATCCGCCTGTTCACCGCGGCGACCGAGGTCCTCCGCGACCCCGGCGTGCTGTTCCGGGTGGGCGCCGAGGCGCTGCGGACCGGCATGAACCCGAGCGTGGTCGTGCTGGTGCGCGCCATGGGCTCGCCCCGGCAGGTCTACGCCAAGCTGCCGCGCGCCGTCGCCAACTTCTCGACCACCTCCACCATGGAGGTGCTCCACTCCGACGCCACGTCGGCGACCATCCGCTACCGGCTGCACGAGGGCTACGTGCACTCGCGGCTGGACTGCGACTACGCCCGCGGCCTGATCAGCATGGTCCCCACCGTCTTCGGGCTGGCGGCGGCGCACGTCGTCCACGAGGAGTGTGAGTCCTCCGGCGCGGACGCCTGCGTCTACCACCTCTCGTGGGACCGGCGCTCCCGCCTGCCGTGGCGCCGCCGCGGCGAGGTGGCCGCCGACGCCGAGCTCGCCGCCCTGCGCAGCCAGGTCCGCGCCCTGCAGTCCGCGGCCACGGACCTGGTCGACGGCGAGGACCTGGAGAGCGTCCTGCCGCGCATCGTCGAGCGCGCCGCCGCCGCGGTGCTGGCCCCCGCCTACCTGCTCGCCGTCTCCTCACCCCGCGGCGGTGCCCCCCTGGTGCACAGCGCCGGCCTCCCCGCCGCCGACGTCCCGGCCCTGACCGCCCGGCTGCTCGCCGGCGAGGACCTCGGTCCCGGCGCGGTCGCGGTCGACGTGGCCTCCGCGCGGCGGACCCACGGCCGGCTGGCCGCGCTCGGCCGCTCCGCCGAGGGCGGGCTCGGTGACGAGCACGCGATGCTCGCCGCCTACGCCGGCCACGCCGCGGCCGCGCTCGACCTGGTGATGGCGCTCGAGGGGAGCCGGTCGGAGGCCCGCCGGGCCGGTGCGCTGCTCGAGCTCGCCCACGGCCTGTCCCAGGCGTCCGACGTCGCCGGGATCTGCGAGGTCGTGGCCGGGGCGCTGCCCAGCGTCGTCGGCTGCACCAACGCCGCGGTCATGCTGTGGGACCCCGCCGCCGGGACGCTGGCCACGGCCGCCACCGTGGGGCTGCGCCCGCAGCAGGAGGCCGTCATGCGCGCCACGTCGCTGCGGGCCGAGGACGTCCCCGAGCTGTTCGGCATGCTCACCGACCGCGCCCCGCGGATCGTCAGCGCCACCGGCGGCAGCGTCCCCATGCGCGACCTGCTCACCGCGCTGGACCTCACCGACGTCGTCGCCGTCCCCCTGCTGGCCGGCAGCAGCTTCCTCGGCGTGGTGACCGCCAGCTGGTCGACGGGTGAGGTGAGCGGCGCGCTGGACGCCGACGTGCTCGCCCGCCTGCGCGGCGCCGGCGACCAGGCGTCGACGGCGCTGCAGAAGGCCCGGCTGCTGGAGACCGTCCGCCACCAGGCCACCCACGACGCGCTCACCGGCCTGCCCAACCGGGTGCTCTTCCGGGAGCGGCTGGTCGCCGCGCTGGCCGCCTCGACCGGGTCCGGACACGTCGGCGTGCTGTTCTGCGACCTCGACCGGTTCAAGGCGGTCAACGACACCCTGGGTCACGCGGCCGGCGACGAGCTGCTGCGCCAGGTGTCGGCCCGGCTGCGCGCCGCCGTCCGGCCCGGCGACACCATCGGGCGGCTCAGCGGCGACGAGTTCGCCGTCCTGGTGCCGAGGCTGTCGACGCCCGCCGCCGCCGACGCGGTGGTCGCCCGGGTGGCGGAGGCGTTCGCCGTGCCCTTCCGGCTCGAGGGCACCCCGGTCGACGTCGGCACCAGCACCGGTGTGGCCGTCCACTCCGGCCCGGCCGCCGACCCCTCCGCCGTCGCCGAGCGGCTGCTGCGCGACGCCGACGCGGCCATGTACCGGCACAAGCAGCGCGAGCGCGGGTCCGCGCCGGCCCCCCGCCGGGCCGACTAGCTCCGCAGGCGCTTCCGGAGCGCGGCCTGCTCGTCGGGGCCGAAGCCGTGCTCGGTGAGCCAGCCCAGCGGGCCCCCGTGCCGCTCGTCGAGGATCTCCAGCAGCCGCCGCATGGTCTGCGCGCGCGGGGTGTGGCTGGCGACGTCGCGGTTGGTCATGTCCTCGGCGTAGGTGGGCGAGGTCCGCAGCTTGGCCACCAGCGCGTCGATGACCTCGGCGGTGAGCGCGTAGTCGGCGACGATCTCCTCGTCCGGCACACCGGCCGCCGCCAGCGCGAACATCACCACCACGCCGGTCCGGTCCTTGCCCGCGGCGCAGTGCACCACCGTGGCGCCCTCGCCGTCCGCGATCACCCGCAGCGCGGCGAGCACGTTCTCCGGCCGGTGGTGCAGGTAGCCCAGGTAGGAACGCACCGCCGGCGGCTCGACCTCGTCGGCCTTGGTGGTCTGCCGTGGCAGCAGCGTCTCCGCCCAGTCCGCGGGCAGGTCGGGGACGTCGTCCTCCTCGACGGCGAAGACGTCGGTGTGGTGCCCCTTCTCGGGCAGCAGGCTCAGGTGCCGGTGGGTGACGCCCTCGACCGAGCGCAGCGGGCCGCGGCCCTCCAGCAGGACCTCCGCGGTGGTGCGCAGGTCGATGACGTCGCGCAGCGGGAGCTCGGCGAGCCGGCGCAGGTCGTCGTCGCTGAGAGTCTGCAGGTTGTCGCTGCGCAGCACCCGGCCGAACGCGGTCGTGCCGCCGTCGGTGGTCGGCAGGCCGCCGAGGTCGCGCGTGTTGGTCGTCCCGTCGAGTCGCAGCCAGCGGTCGGCGCGGGGTGAGGTCACCCCCCGACCGTACGGCGGCCGGACCGGGGGTGTGGCCGGCCGCCACGGGGTCCGCGAGCGGCGTCCGGGCGACGGGGCACGATCAGGTGACCTGATCGTGGGGCGTGCGCCCCCCCCCCCCCCCCCGGTGGGGGGCCCGCGGGGGGGTGGGGGGTCGGGGGCCCCCTGGCGCAGGTGCGCCTCCCGCGCTGGCGCTCGGCGGAC
>NZ_JBJGYX010000093.1:0-13017 GCF_054050195.1 Geodermatophilus sp. SYSU D00710 | reverse complement strand
GCCCCCCCCCCCGCCCCGGCCCCCCCCCCCCCCCCCCCCCCCCCCCCCCCCCGCGCGGCCCCCCCCCGCGGCCCCCCCCCCCCCCCCCGGCGTCGGGGAGGAGGCGTCAGGAGGCGTCGATCAGCTGCCCGACCGTGCGGCCCAGCCGGCCGTCGAGCGCGTGGCCGACACCGGCCGGCCACTCGTGCGAGGTGACGACGCCCCGGCCGGCGTAGAAGCGCTCCCCGGCCTGCGCCCCCCAGGAGGCGGTCAGCGGCACGGCGGTGTCGGCGGTGCCGGTGTACCAGTGGCCGCGGACCCCGGCCATGCGGGCGGCGGTCACCGCGGCCCCGCCGTCGGCGGGCGGCCCGCCGCCGCCGAACACCACCCAGCCGCCGCCGAGGCGCATCAGCTCCGGGTGCCGCGGCACGAGGAAGCGGGTGATCTCCTGCGCACCGGAGGAGAAGCCGGCCAGCCACACCTCGGTGACGGGGTAGGCGGCCATGTGGCGCTCGACCAGCTCGGCCAGGAAGTCCGCGTAGGCGGCGGTGTCGCCGGTGTGCCAGCACTCGCAGGACTGGTTCGGGCTCTCCACCGCCAGCGTGACCGCGTTGCGGGCCTTGGCGGCCGCGACCAGCCCCGACGCGCCGCCGAGCGCGTAGGAGGAGCCCGGGTTGTCCACGCCGTACTCGCCGGTGCCGTCGAGGTAGACGACCAGGCCGACCGGGCGCGCCGGGTCGATGCCGGCGGCGTAGCGGAGGTAGTTGCCGGTCTGCCCGTTGCCGGCCCGGAACGACTGGCGCGGCTGGTCGGTGAACGCCCCGCCCGAGCCGCCGGTGGAGCCACCGGCCGCCGGCGCCGCGGCGGCGGCCGACGTCGGCGCGCTCGACGCCCCGCCCGCCGTCGGGGCCGCACCGCCGCGCCCCGAGCCGGCGGCCGCGGCGGCCTGCGGGGCTCCGGGGGCGGCCGCCTCGGCCGGGACGTCCCCGGTCGCCGGCGCGGACGACGCGTCCTCGGCCGGCGGCTCGGCGGGCTCGGCGGGCTCGACCACCGGGGCCTCGACGGGTGCCTCGACGGGCGCCTCGACGGGCGCCTCGGCCGGGACCTCGGCCGGGACCTCGGCCGGCGAGGTGGGCGGGGGCACGGGAGCCGGGACGGTGCTGCTCGGGGCCGCCTCGGCGAGGGGCGCGGGCGGTGCGGCCTCCGCCCGGGTGCCCGCGTCGGCGGCGCTCGTCGGGCCGGCGGCGCCGAGCTGCAGGCCGGCGGGGTCGCACGCGGCGGTGGTCAGACAGACGAGGGCCGTGGCCGCGAGCACGCCGGCCCGGCGACCGGCGGCGGAGAGGGAACTGCGCACGAGTGGGGAGCCTCCGGATGTCCGCCCGTGACGACGGAACGTGATTGCGCTGTGACGCTACGAGGCTGACAGATCAACTCCGCGTCGACCAGAGGGCTGTCGGTCACACTCGTCCCAGCCGTGCCACCCGCCCCGCCCGCCGCACCGACCTGCCGATGACCCATGCCACGTTCGTCGGCGGTTCCGCGTGTCGGGTGCTGCGGGGATGATCGACGGTGATCGGTCAGGTCGGAGCCACCCGGTGGCCAGCTCACGAGGACGGGGATGCGCGGAGGTCGACGGTGGTCCGCGGTCGCCCTGGTGTCGTCGGTGGTGGTGGCCGGCGGGTGCTCGGCGGCTCCCGACGCACCGGCGGAGCCCGACGGGCAGGTGGCCGCCGTCGCGGAGCCGTGGGCCGACCGGCCGGTGGTGGACCTGCGGTTCGAGGTCGCCGCGGACCTCGGCTCGGTCGCCGGCCGCGAGGTCGTCGAGTTCACCCCCGACCTGGACACCTGCGAGCTGGTCTTCCGCGCATGGCCGAACAAGCCCGCGACCGCGCGCGCGGGCAGCTCGCTGACGGTCACCGAGGTGCAGCTGGACGGCCGGGACGCCGGGTTCCGCGACGTCGCCGCCGGCGCACCGGAGGGCACCCCGGGCACGCTGGTCGAGGTGCCGCTGGAGGAGTGCCTGTCGGCGGGGGAGACCGTCACCGCCGAGCTCTCCTTCGACCTGGTGCTCGGAGAGGAGGTCAACGAGCGGGTCGGGACCTCCTCCGAGGCGGAGGCCGCCTGGTTCGCCACGGCGTTCCCCCTCCTGGCGTGGGAGCGCGGGCGCGGCTGGGAACGGGGTCCCGCCGTCCCGGTCGCCGGCGAGACCGCGGTGAGCGAGGACTTCCGGCTGCGGTCGCTGGAGGTGGTCGCGCCGTCGGGCTACGAGGTCCTCGGCACCGGGCAGGCGGACGGGACCGAGGACGGGCCCGACGGGACGACGGTGCACCGCTTCACCGCGCCGGCGGTGCGGGACGTCGCCGTCGCGGTCGGGGACCTCGAGGTGACCGAGCGGACGATCGGCGGCGTCCGCGTGCGCGTGGGCCTCGATCGGGCGGTGGAGCGGGCGAGCGGGGAGGACTGGCTGGACGAGATCGCCGGGTCCACCGACGACCTCGTCGAGTTCCTCGGCCCCTTCCCCTACGACGACCTCTGGGTGGTGGTGCTCTCCAGCCAGACCAGCGGCATCGAGTTCCCGGGGGCGATCCAGTTCGGTGACGTGGACCCCGAGCAGCGCCGGGGCCTGGTGACGCACGAGCTCGCGCACATGTGGTTCTACGGGCGGGTGGGCAACGACCAGGGCGAGCACCCGTGGCTGGACGAGTCGTTCGCGACGTTCGCCCAGATGGTGGCCGACGGCGACGAGGAGCCCGTCGTCCACGGCTCGGACGGGGACGCCCCGCCGGTGGGCGGGTCCATGACCTACTGGGCCGCGGAGTTCGAGCGCCCGAGCAGCACCTACTACGACACCGTCTACACCCTCGGCGGCGCCGCGCTCGTGGAGGCCCGCGACCGGGCCGGCCACGACGTGTTCGACGACGCGCTGGCCGGCTACACCGCGGCGAACGCCTACGCCGTCGCCGAGCCCGCGGACGTCCGGGAGGCGTTCGCCGACCTGCCGGAGGTCCTCGAGGTCCTCCGCGACGTCGGCGCCCTGCCCTGACCGCCGGCCGACCGCTCACCGCCGGACGAGGGCCCGCAGCTCCTCGGCCCGCTCCGCCGTCCAGCCCTCCGGGCGCAGCAGCAGCGCCCAGGCGTCCACCGACTCGCGGGTGTAGCGGTGCCCGTGCCCCTCGGGCACGTCGAGGGAGAAGGGCATGTCGAGGGTGACCTGCCAGAACGTGACGACGGGCAGCCAGGTCATCTCGTCGAGGACGTCGCGCCCGGGTTCCTCGGCCAGCCAGTCGGGGCGGGAGAACAGCAGCGACGGCGAGGTCCTGCGGTGAGCGGCGCGAGGAGCTCACCGCGACCCACAGCAGGCCGATCGGGAGGGCGCGGCCGCGTCCCGCAGCGGCCGGCCGGCCCACCACGCCAGCTCGGCGACCACGAGGCCCGCGCCGAGTACGACGTCCCGTCCCCGGTCAGGTGGCGATGCGGCTGTCGTCGACCGGCCCGCCGACGGGCGCGGCGTGCCGTGCCGGCGCCGGCCGCACGCGCCCCACGGCCAGCAGGGTGACGCCCTCGAGCAGGGTCTGCAGCGCCAGCAGGGTGCCGAGCAGGGTCAGGGTGGCCGTGGTGAGGTTGAACAGGATCCACAGGCCCAGCACCACCGAGATGATCCCGCTGACCACGAGCACGGCCCGCGCCTCCGGGACCAGCACCCCGCCGAAGACCCGCGCCAACCCGGTCGCGAGGAACATCGACCCCGCCAGCAGCGTCAGGGTCAGCGCGCCGACCGTGGTGTTGCGGAGGATGAACAGGCCCAGCACCGCGAGCACGACCCCGCCGAGGGCCACCGCCCAGGACCCGCCCTCGCGGATCTTGAACAGCGCCCCGACGACGAGCACCACCCCGGAGATCAGGGCGGTCCAGCCGATCAGCACGACCGACACCACCGTCGCGAGGACGACGTTGCCGAGCAGGATCACGCCGGCGATCACCAGCAGGACCCCGATCGCGATGTCGCCGCCGGTCCGCCGTCGCTCGAAGGTCGTGGTCACGTGCGCTCCTCCCGGGGTCCCCAGCCAGGGCAGCCTCCCGGGCCCGGGTGCAACCCGGCTCCTCCGCGGAGGATGAGGTGTGGCACGGCGGCGTCCCGCCGGACCGGTCGTGACCGTCGGTCCCCGCTGCGGTCGCGAACCGTCCACTCAGTTGTGCGCAACCCCTGTCGGCGACGTCTCGATCGTCGTACGTTCGTGCCGCTGCAAGGGGGGGGATCGTGGCCTCAGGCACGGGCTCGAGACGATCCGGGATACCTCGTGCGAAGACGGCGATCCCGCGTCTGTCGCCGGGGTACGTGCGCCGGCCGCGGCTGCTCGCCGCCCTCGACGCGGCGACGCCGGGCCAGGTCACCGCCGTGTGCGCGCCCGCCGGGTACGGCAAGACCCTGCTGCTCGCGGACTGGGCCTCCCGCGACCCGCGACGCACGGCCTGGGTGTCCCTCGACGCCGACGACGACGACGACCGGCGCTTCTGGTCGGCCGTGCTGAGCGCGCTCGCCTCCTGCGCGGTCGTGCCGGCGGACTCGCCCCTCCACTCGGTCGCCGTCCCGCGGCTGCCGAGCCGGGACCCGGCGTTCCTCGCGACGGTGGCCGACGCGGTCGACCTGCTGCCCGAGCCCGTCCGGCTGGTGCTCGACGACGTGCACGAGCTGACCGCGCCCGAGCCCCGGCACGGTCTGGCCGCCCTCGTCCGCGACCGTCCTCCCGGGCTGCACCTGGTGCTGGCCGGACGCACCGACCCGCCGCTGCCGCTGAGCCGCATGCGGGTGGCCGGCGAGCTCGCCGAGATCCGGGCGGAGGCCCTCCGGTTCTCGGTGCCGGAGGCGGACACCATGCTGGCCTCGGCCGACGTCGAGGCCAGCCCCGAGCAGGTGCGCCTGCTCGTCGAGCAGACGGAGGGCTGGGCCGCCGGGCTGCGGCTGGCGGCGTTGTCCCTGCGCGAGACCGACGACCCCGACCGGTTCCTCACCGACTTCGTCGGCAACGGCCGCGCCGTGTCCGACTACCTGGTCGGGGAGGTCCTGGCCCGGCTCCCGGCCGACGTGCTCGACCTGCTCCGGGCGCTGAGCGTGTGCGACCAGCTGTCCGCACCGCTGGCGGTGGCGGTGTCCGGTCGGCCGGACGCGGCGGAGGTCCTCGACGCGATGGAGCGCGACACCTCGCTGGTCCTGAGCTCCGGCCAGGGCCGCCTCTGGTACCGGGTGCACCCGCTGCTGCGCTCGCACCTGCTCGCCGACCTGACGCGCCGCCGGCCCGACCTGGTGCTCGACCTGCACCGGCGGGCGGCGGGGTGGTACGCGTCCCGGGGCGGGGTCGTCGAGGCGCTCACCCACGCGCGGCAGGGGGGCGACCCCGCGGCCGTGGCGCTGCTGCTGCGCGAGAACACCGGCCGGCTGGTCACCGACGGCCACTACCGGACGATGCGCGAGGCGCTGACCTGGATCGGCGCCGCGGTGGGGGAGGACCCCTGGCTGGAGCTGCTCGCCGGGCTGGTCGACGTCGAGGCCGGGGCGCTGGTCGCGGCCGACGGCCACCTCGCCCGGGCGGCGGCCGCCTGGCCGGCCGAGCCGGGGGAGGAGCTCGTGGAGCTGCGCGCCCTGGTCCGCGCCCGGCGGGTGAACATGGCCGGGAACCCGGCCGACATGGTGACGGCGACCGACGCGCTCGCCCCGACGGCCACGGACGCCCCCGGCCTGGCGGTGACGGCGGCCCTCGACCGGGCGCTGGCGCTGCTGGCGGCCGACCGTCGGGGCGAGGCGGAGACCATCGCCGGGGCGGCGCTGGTCCGGGCGCAGCAGCTGGGCCAGCGGTACCTGGTGGCCCGGAGCCGCACGGTCCTGGGGGCCGTCGCCGGCGTCCGGGGGGACTTCCGGCGGATGTGCGCCCTGGCCGAGGAGGCCGACGTCGGCGCCCGGGGGACCGACTGGGGCGCCACGGCCGGAGCCGCCTTCACGGCCTCGATGCGCGCGTACGCGGCGCTGCTGCGGGTGGAGCCGGAGCGGTGCCTGGACCTGCTGGCCCCGGCGCTCGCCTTCCACGAGCGCGAGCCGCCGCCCCCGTCCAACCCGGTGGCGGTCACGGTCCGGGCGCTGCACGGGGCCGCCTCCGCCGACCTGGGGCGCGAGGCCGACGGCCTCGACGGGATGCGGCGGGCGCGGACGGCGGTGGCCGGTCACCCGCTGGCGGCGAGCGCGGCCGCCCTGGTCGCGCTGCTCGAGCACGGGACGGCCACCCGGGCGGGCCACCCCGAGCCCGCCCGCGCCGCGCTGGAGTGGGCCGAGTCGACGCTCGGGAACACCGGCGACGTGGCCCTCATGCGGGCGCTCCGCCTGGTCGCCCTGGGCCGGCACCGGTCCGCCGTCGAGACCCTGCAGCCGGTGCTGGACCGGTCGCTCGCCGTCACGGTCCCGTGGGCGCTCCTGGCCGGCTGGGTCCTGGACTGCCGGCTCGCGGTGCTGCAGGGCCACCCGTCCCGGGCGCGCAGCAGCCTGGAGCGGGCCCTGGCGCTGACCGAGGCGATGGACGCGCCGCGGCCACTGACGCTCGCGCCCGACGAGGTGGTCGAGCTGCTGACCCGCCACCTCGGCAGCTTCGGGAGCGCCGACCCGACCGCGCACCGGGTGCTCGCCGCCCGGACCACGCTCGGCGTCGGCGGGCGCCCGGTGGCGCTGACGGACCGGGAGCGGGCGGTGCTGCGGCTGCTGCCCAGCCAGCGCTCGTTCGAGGAGATCGCGAGCGACCTGACGGTCTCCCACAGCACCGTGAAGACCCACGTCCGGGCGATCTACGGCAAGCTCGGCGTGAACTCGCGCCGGGCCGCGGTGGACAGCGCACGGAGGCGCGGGGTGCTCGTCGAGCCGAGGCCCGAGGACGGCGCCGGGAGCTGACCCGGGCCGGGGACGTCAGCCGGGGACCTCGTGCAGCGACACGACGCGCAGTCCGAGGTCCTGCAACCGGGCGAGGATGCCGTGCAGCTCCGCCGCGTCGGCCACCTGCCCGTGGATGATCGTCTCCGGCGGGGCGTCCAGGACCTCCAGGTCCGGGAACGCCCCCCGGGTGTGGTCGGACACCAGGCCCGCCACCCGGAACTCGTACCGTCGTGAGGACACGGCCCGACCTCCTGACCTCGACCACCCGGCATCGTCGCCGGGCGGACCGGGTGGCACGTCCTCCGTTGGGGATGGGATGCCGACCGTGCCGGCCCGGGCTCCCCGGCGGGTAGGACCCGGCCGTGACGGCGGGCAGGGGGGTCGCGTGGCGGTCCCGGACCTGGTGGGGCGGCGTGCCGTTCGCCGCGGCGCTGGTCGTGGTGCTGGTGCTGTGGAACAACGTCGTCGTCCCCCGGGTGCCCGGCGGCCGCGGGGCCTACGTGGCGGTGAACGTCGCGGCCGCCGGTGTGCTGCTGCTCGCCGCACGCGCGACCGGGTCCTCGTGGGCGGACCTGGGCCTGGCCCGTCGCCGCGTCCCGGCCGGGCTGCGGTGGGGCGGCGCCGCCTTCGCCCTGGTCGCGGCCGGCTACGCGCTCGCGCTCGCCCTGCCGGCCCTCCGCCCGCTGCTCACCGACGCCCGCGTCGCCGATCTCGGGCCGGGCGAGGTCGCCGGCGACGTGCTCGTCCGCATCCCCCTGGGCACGGTGCTGTGGGAGGAGGTGGCCTTCCGCGGCGTGCTGCTGGCCGTCCTCGCCCGGGTCCTCTCCCTGCGCGCGGCCGCGGTCGTCTCGGCCGTCGTCTTCGGGCTGTGGCACGTCCGGCCGACGCTCGGCGCCCTCGCCGCCAACGACCTCGTGGACGGCCCGGCCGCCCGGGCCGCGGCCGTGGCCCTCGCCTGCGCCGGCACCACCGTCGCGGGCCTGCTGTTGACCTGGCTGCGGGTGCGCAGCGGCAGCCTGCTGGCCCCGGCGCTGCTGCACCTGGCGACGAACACGCTGGGGACGCTGGCCGCGGTCACCGCCCTCCGCTCGGGCTGACCCGGCCTACGGGCCGCGGACGAGGGCGACCGCCCCGCGGTGGTCGAGCCCGGTCCCGGCGGCGAAGGCGGCCGCGTAGTCGTCGGCGGCGACGGCGCCGGCCACGCGGCCGGTCAGCTCCGCCTCCTCCCCCCGCGCCGACGGCCACGCCCGCAGGCCCGCGCGCCGCCGCAGCCCGTCAGCCGCACCGAGCGCGGTCGCGGCCCGCCGGGCGTCTCCGTGGGCCAGCGCGAGCCGGGCGGCGGAGACGAGGGCGAAGGTGAGGGTCAGGGTGCTCACCTCGATGTCCTCGCTCCCGTCCACCGACCCGGCGAGGAGCGCCTGCGCCTCCTCCAGCCGGCCCGACCGGACCGCGAGGGCGGCGAGCTGGGTGCGGGTCGTCGCCCGGAGCCAGTCGTTGCCGAGCTGGCCGCCGTGCTCGTCGACCTCCTCCAGGTGGGCCCGGGCGGCCTCGTCCTCGCCGAGCGCCATCTCCACCATCCCGACGGTCAGGGCGGCGAACGCCGCGAACGGCTCGTTCTCGCGGCGCAGGCCCTCGAGGGCCCGCGACGCGGTCCGCAGCGCACCGTCGAGGTCGCCGACGATCGGCAGGATCCACGAGACGGCCAGTTGGGCGGCGTCCACCAGGTAGGGGTCGTCGAAGCGGCCCTCCAGCGCCCGGAGCCCGTCGACGGCGGTCAGCGCGCCGTCGTCGTCGCCGACCTCGACCGCGGTGACGGCCGAGGTGAGCAGCAGCTCGGCCCGCGCCCGGTCGTCCAGTGCGTCGGCGCGCTGCTGGACCTGGTCGATCCACGCGCGACCCTCCGGCATGCGCCCCCGCATCTGCCAGAACAGCCAGAGGATGCGGAAGACGTGCGGGAGCGGCGCGATGTCGTGCGCGAGGAACCAGCGGATGGCGACCCGCAGGTCCTCCTCCTCGGTGCGCAGCCGGGCGGCCCACTCCTGCTGCCGCTCGGCCGGCCAGTCGGCGTTCTCCACCAGCGCGCCGAAGTACTCGGCGTGGCGCCGCTCGACGTCCTCCCGCTCCGGGCTGCCGGCCAGGCGCTCGGCGGCGAGCTCCTGCACCGCCGCCAGCATGCGGAACCGGGGACCGGCGCCGGTGACGTCGATGGTCACGAGGCTGTGCCGGGCGAGCGCGTCGAGCAGCTCCAGCGTCTCGTCCTCCGGGAGGGCGGCGACGTGCGCGGCGGCCTCGGCGCTCCACCCCCCGGCGAAGACCGACAGCGTCGCGAGCATCCGCTGCTCGGCGTCGGTCAGCAGCCCGACGCTCCACTCGACGGTCGCGCGCAGGGTGCGCTGGCGCTCGGGCAGGTCGACCGGACCCGACCCCAGGGCGTCGAGCCGCCGGCCGAGGCGTGCGAGCAGGGCGTCGGGGGTCAGCAACCGGGTGCGCGCCGCCGCGAGCTCGATGGCCAGCGGCAGGCCGTCGAGGCGCCGGCAGATCTCCGCCACCGCCGGCGCGTTCTCCTCGGTCAGCGCGAAGTCGTAGCGGACGGCCTGCGCCCGGTCGACGAACAGCCGGACGGCGGGCAGCGCGGCCAGCCGGTCCACCGCCGGTGGGGACGGGAACGCCGGCACGGTGAGCGTCCCCACCGGGTACTCCCGCTCGGCCCGCAGCCGGAGGGCGGTGCGGCTGGTGCCGAGGACCACGAGCCCGGCGCAGCGGGCCAGCAGGGCGTCGAGCTCGGCGGCGACCGCCACGACCTGTTCGAGGTTGTCGAGCACGAGCAGCGTCGGGGTGTCCGCGAGGTGCTCGGCCAGGACGTCCAGCGGCGGGCGGGCACCGTCGAGCGCGGCGCCGAGGACGGCGGCGACCCGCGGCAGCACCAGCGCGGGGTCGTCGACGGAGGCCAGCGGGACGAACACCGCGCCGCGTGGGTAGCGGGCCTGGATCCGCTCCGCCACGGCGATCGCCAGCCGCGTCTTCCCGACGCCCCCGGGCCCGGTCAGGGTGACCAGCCGCGCCCCGGGGGACTGCAGCAGGCCCGCGACGGCGTCGATGTCCTGCTCGCGCCCGATGAGCGACGTCGACGTCAGCGGCAGGGTCCGCGTGCCCGGCCGGTCGGCGGTCGGCGGCGCGGGGGACGCCGGGGCGCGGTCCCCCCGGCCCGTGGTCGTGAACCGCTCGCTGAGGAGCAGGGCGAGGTCGTCCCGGACCAGCCGCGCCAGCTCCCGCGGGGTGCGGAACGGGCGGTAGGAGTCGGTGCCCTCCGACTGGAGCCCGGCGAGCATGGCCGCCAGCCGGGGCTCCCGCTCGGGTGCCGGCCCCTTGACGTAGAGCAGCCGGGGGATCGAGCCGGACAGCCGGAACTCGTCCTCCAGCCCCGAGACGTCCATGTCGGGCCCGATCCAGCCGTACCGCTGCCAGTACAGGCCGATGAAGACGTCCGACTGCGCCAGGTAGGCGCGGTACAGCTCGCGGGGCGGGTGCGGCCGGGCCCCGAGCTCGAACATGACCGGCGTGAGGCGGAGCGCCGTGATGGCCCGCGCGACGGCTGCGCGCTCCTCGGCGAGCTCGGTCAGCGTGGAGCTCACGAAGACGCGCAACCGCTGGTCCGGGGTCCGGATCGTGGCCGTGTCCTGTTCGGTCACCGTCATGCGTCCTCCTCGGGGAGGGCCGCCGTCGACGTCCGGCGGTCGGGCTGCAGGGCCCCGTGGGGACAGGGTCGCGATCTCCGCGTGCGACCGGTAGGGGCTCGAGGACCGGTCCGCGGATCGGCGTGGGACCTGCAGTCCTCGTGACGCCCGTGTGACGCACCGTCAGCCGATGCGAGGACTGTGTAAAGAGTCACGTTCGACCCTTGTTCACCGCGCAGCCCTCTGGTTCCCTCATCCGAAGTCGGTCTCGGATGACGCAACAATGATTGGGGAACGTCATGGAGAAACCGCACGAGTCCGCCCCGCCCTCCCACCGCCCCGGCACCCCGGAGACCGTCGCGGCCGACCCGGCGCCCGTCGGCGGCGCCCCGGCCGGGGAGGAGCGCCCCACCGCCCACGCCACCGACGTGACCGTGACCGGGACGCACCCCGCGATCGCGGAGCCGCCTCCCTGTGTCGCCGACCGCCACTGGGCGGTGGACCGGGTCCTCTTCGCCATCGCCGCGGCCATGGCGCTGGGCTTCGTCGTCTGGGGCTTCGCCACGCCCACCGGACTCGGCACCGCGAGCAGCTCGGCCCTCGGCTGGATCACCGGCAACCTCGGCTGGCTGTTCGTGCTCCTGGCCTCGGCCTTCGTCGTGTACGTGATCTGGCTGGCGGCGGGCAGGTACGGGCGGATCCCGCTCGGGCGCGACGACGAGCGGCCGCAGTTCCGCACCATCTCGTGGATCGCGATGATGTTCAGCGCCGGCATGGGCATCGGGCTGATGTTCTTCGGCGTCGCCGAGCCGCTGTCGCACTACGTCGCCCCGCCGCCGCTGACGACCGAGCCCGAGACGTCCGAGGCGATCCAGACGGCCATGGCGACCACGCTGTTCCACTGGACGCTGCACCCGTGGGCGATGTACGCCGTCGTCGGACTGGCCATCGCCTACGGCACGTTCCGGCGGGGCCGCCGTCAGCTGATCAGCTCGGCGTTCATCCCGCTGCTCGGGGAGCGGCGCGCCAGCGGCCCGGTCGGCCGGACCATCGACGTCCTGGCCATCTTCGCGACGCTGTTCGGATCCGCGGCGTCCCTCGGCCTCGGTGCCCTGCAGATCGGCAGCGGCGTCGAGATCCTCGGCTGGGCCGGGGACGTCGGCAACGGCGTCCTGGTGGGGATCATCGCGATCCTGACCGCCGCCTTCGTCGTCTCGGCCGTCTCCGGCATCGCGCGCGGGATCCAGTGGCTGTCCAACACCAACATGGTCCTGGCCCTGCTGCTCGCGCTGTTCGTCTTCGTCGCCGGCCCGACGATCTTCATCCTGAACCTGATCCCCGACGCGGTCGGCAGCTACTTCTCCGACCTCGGCGAGATGGCCGCGCGCACCGAGGCCACCGGCGGCGACGCCATGGCCACCTGGCTGCGCGGCTGGACGGTCTTCTACTGGGCCTGGTGGATCAGCTGGACCCCCTTCGTCGGGCTGTTCATCGCGCGCATCAGCCGGGGCCGGACCATCCGGCAGTTCGTCACGGGCGTGCTGCTCGTCCCCAGCCTGGTCAGCCTGCTGTGGTTCGCCGTGTTCGGTGGCGCCGGGATCGCCGCCCAGCGCAGCGGCGTCGACGTCGCCGGCCAGGGCACCACGGAGGGGCAGCTGTTCACGGTCCTGGAGCAGTACCCGCTGTCCACCGCCGCGACCGTGCTGGTGATGGTCCTGGTGGCGATCTTCTTCGTGTCCGGTGCGGACGCCGCCTCGATCGTCATGGGATCGCTGTCGCAGCGCGGCACGCTGGAGCCCAGCCGCTGGGTCGTCGTCTTCTGGGGCGTGGTCATGGGTTCGGTGGCGGCGATCATGCTGCTCCTGGGCGAGGACGGCGCCGCCCTGACCGGCCTGCAGAACCTGACGATCATCGCGGCGCTGCCCTTCGCGCTGGTGATGGCGCTGATGGCGGTGAGCCTGGTCAAGGACCTCCGCCGCGACCCCATCGTGCTGCGCGGGAACTTCGCCAACCTCGCCATCGAGAAGGCCGTGGTCGAGGGCATCACCCGGCACGGCGACGCCTTCGTCCTGGTGGTGGAACCGGGACGGGCCGCTCCGGACGCCGCCGGCGCGGGGGTCCAGTCGTCCCCGGCGCCCGCGGAGCGGGGTGACCGGCCGCCGGCCGGCCCACGGGGCAACTTCGTGGCGTCGGCGGACGATCCGGCCGTCCCCGCGCGGAGCCAGCCCCGGGCGGAGGCCGTCGGACGTCCGCTCGAACCGCGCGACTAGGGGCCGGGGACGGCGCGAGCCTCCCGGCAGCGGGCCACCAGGGGTCGCCTGCTGCCGGGAGGCTCCGCCGTGCTCGGGACACGCGAGCGGGGGGGGGGGGGGGGGGGGGGGGGGGGGGGGGGGGGGGGGGGGGGGGGGGGGGGGGGGGGGGGGGGGGGGGGGGGGGGGGGGGGGGCGCGCCGGG
>NZ_JBJGYX010000092.1:0-13053 GCF_054050195.1 Geodermatophilus sp. SYSU D00710 | reverse complement strand
CGGCGGGGGTACCGCCGCGGCCCACCGGGATCGTCAGCCGCGCGGTCCGGGGATGTCCGGTGTGCGCATGGGGCGGAACGCCTCCCGGAGCTCGGACGTGAACAGCTCGGGCTCCTCCCAGGCGGCGAAGTGCCCGCCCCGGTCGACCGCGTTGAAGTAGGCGAGGGTCGGGTACGCCGCCTCGGCCCAGCTGCGCGGGGTCCGCCAGATCTCGCCCGGGAACGTGGTGAAGCCGACCGGCACGGAGACGGCCGGAGGTGCCTGGGCGGCCGCCGCCGCGGAGGCCGCGACCCCGTAGCTGTCCCAGTAGGACCGGGCCGCCGAGGCGCCGGTGCCGGTCAGCCAGTACACCGAGATGTTGTCCAGGACGTGGTCCCGGGTGAGGTTGCCCACGGGCTCCCCGTCGACGAAGGCGCGGGAGATCTTGTAGTAGGCGTCGGTGTCGTGGTCGAGCATCCACGCCGCCAGGGCGACGGGGGAGTCGAGCAGGGCGTAGCCGATCGTCTGCGGCCGGGTCGCCTGCTCCAGGAAGTAGGCGAAGCCGCTCGACCGGAAGGTGGCGATCGCGTCGAGGCCGGCCCGTTCCTCGTCGGTGTCCGACGACAGGCCGCCGCCCAGGGCGGTGACCAGCAGGTTCAGGTGGATGCCGAGCAGTCCCTCGGGCGCCTGCCGGCCCATCGCGTCGGTGACGCCGGCGCCGACGTCCCCGCCCTGGGCGACGTAGCGGGTGTAGCCGAGACGGCGCATCAGCTCCGCCCAGGCCCGCCCGACGCGGGCGACGTCCCAGCCGGGCTCGGTCGGCTCGCCGGAGAAGCCGTAGCCGGGCAGCGACGGCAGCACCAGGTGGAAGGCGTCCTCGGCGCGGCCGCCGTGCGCCGTCGGGTCGGTCAGCGGGCCGACCGTCTCGAGCAGCTCGACGACGGAGCCGGGCCAGCCGTGGGTCATGACCAGCGGCAGGGCGTCCGCGTGCGGCGAGCGCACGTGGATGAAGTGGACGTCCACCCCGTCGATCTCGGTCCGGAACTGCGGCAGCGCGTTGAGCCGCGTCTCGCAGCGGCGCCAGTCGTACTCGTCGGCCCAGTAGCGGGCCAGCGCCTGCACCGTCGCCAGCTGCACGCCCTGGGAGCGGTCGGTGACCAGCTCCCGGGATGGCCAGCGCGTGGCGGCCAGCCGGCTGCGCAACTCGGTGAGCGCCTCTTCCGGGACGTCCACGCGGAACGGACGGATCGCACTGCCGGTCTGTTCTGCGACTGTGGTCATGACGGCCTGCCCTCGAGATGGATGCGGGGAAGTCGCGGACCAGGCCAGATCAGCGAGCGCACCACAGCACCGGCGGGGATCCGGGCTTCCAGGACGAGACCACCGCACACCCTCGGGCGGCTCCTCGCACCCGTCGAAGTCCCTGGCCCGCCCTAGGGTGGGCGGTGCCGGCGCGCTCGCCGTCAGGAGATGCTGCCGATGACTGCCGAGCTGACGACGTTCGTCGACCTCGACGCCACACCCGAGCGGGTGTGGCACGTGCTGACCGACCTGCCCGCCTATGCGGAGTGGAACCCCTTCGTCACCAGGGCTGAGGGGACGGTCGTGGTCGGGGCCCGGCTGTCGGTCAGCGTGCCGCGCGCGAACCCCCTCGTGGACCCGAGACCCCGTCCCACGGTCCTGGAGGTGGTCCCTCTCCGACGGCTGCGGGTGAAGAGCCGCCTGGACAGGCTGCGCCTACCGGGCCTGTTCACCGTCGAGGTCACCATCACCCTCACCGATCACGACGGGGGAGTTCGGCTGTGGTGGCAGGACGAGTTCCGGGGACTCCTGGCACCCCTGCTGATCCGTTCCCTGAACCGCCACCGGCTGGCCGCGTTCCACGGCATGACCGCCGCGCTCAAGAGCCGGGTCGAGGGCACGCCGGAGCCACCTCCTGCGTGAGGAGGGCCGTCCCTCGGTCGCCATGGAGCCCCTTCACTTGTGGCATCGAGTGCCATAACGTGTGGCCGTCGTCACACCGGAGCGGACATGGAGGTGGGCCATGGGGCGCGTCGAGGGCAAGGTCGCATTCATCACCGGAGCCGCACGCGGGCAGGGGCGCAGTCATGCGATCCGGCTGGCCGAGGAGGGCGCGGACATCATCGCGGTCGACCTGTGCGGTCAGATCGACACGGTGCCCTACGCCATGGCGACGCCGGAGGACCTGGAACAGACCGTCAAGGCGGTCGAGGCGCTCGACCGCCGGATCGTCGCCCGAGAGGCCGACGTCCGTGACCTCGCAGCGCTGCAGGCCGTCGTCGACGAGGGGGTGGCCGAGCTGGGCGGACGCCTCGACATCGTCTCGGCCAACGCGGGGATCGCCAGCACCGGCACGCTGACCACCGAGTTCAGCGAGGAGAGCTGGGCCGACATGATCGACGTCAACCTCACCGGCGTCTGGCACACGACCAAGGTCGCCGTCCCGCACATGGTCGCGGCGGGCAACGGCGGGTGCATCGTCCTCACCAGCTCCGCGGCCGGGCTGATGGCCTACCCCGGCGTCGGCCACTACGTCGCGGCGAAGCACGGCGTGGTCGGGTTGATGCGCACCCTGGCGCTGGAACTGGCGCCCCACATGATCCGGGTCAACAGCATCCACCCGACGCAGGTGGACACCGACATGATCCAGAACGAGACGATCTGGAAGCTGTTCGCCCCGGACGAGCCGAACCCGTCCCGTGAGTCCTTCGCGCCGATCTCACAGGAGATGAACGCCCTGCCGATCCCCTGGGTCGAGTCGCGCGACATCTCCAACGCCCTGCTGTTCCTGGCCTCCGACGAGGGCCGGTACATCACCGGTGTGACGCTGCCCGTCGACGCCGGCGCCGTCATCAAGTAGGGGAGGAGCAGCCATGCCAGGACGTGTGGAGGGCAAGGTCGCGTTCGTCACCGGAGCCGCCCGCGGGCAGGGGCGCAGCCACGCCATCCGCCTCGCCGAGGAGGGGGCCGACATCATCGCGGTCGACATCTGCCAGCAGATGGAGACGGTGCCCTATCCCATGGCGACGCCGGACGACCTCGCCGAGACGGTGAAGGAGGTGGAGTCGCTCGACCGCCGGATCGTGGCCACCCAGGCAGACGTGCGCGACGCCGAGGCGCTGCGGGCGGCCGTCGACCAGGGCGTCGCGGAACTCGGGCGGCTGGACATCGTGTGCGCCAACGCCGGCATCTTCAGCTTCACCACCGAGGAGCTGGGCGAGCAGATGTGGCGCGAGATGATCGACGTCAACCTCACCGGCGTGTGGCGCACCGCCAAGGTCGCCGTGCCGCACATGATCGAGGGCGGTCGCGGCGGCTCGATCATCATGACCAGCTCGACGGCGGGCCTGCAGGGCTTCCCCAACTTCGCCCACTACGTCGCGGCCAAGCACGGTGTGGTCGGCCTGATGCGCACCCTGGCCCTGGAGCTCGCGCCGCACATGATCCGGGTCAACAGCGTCCACCCGACCAGCGTCGACACCGACATGATCCACAACCGGGCGACCTACGACCTGTTCGCCCCCGACCTCGACGACCCGACGCGGGAGCAGGTGGCCGAGCGCTTCGCGGCGCTGAACGCGCTGCCGATCGAGTGGGTCGACGCCCGGGACATCAGCAACGCGGTGCTGTTCCTCGCCTCCGACGAGGCGCGGTACGTCACCGGGGTGACCCTGCCGGTCGACGCCGGCTCGACCCAGAAGTGAGGAGAGTGCACTGAGCGAGCAGCAGCCGGCCGGCATCGCGGACGTGCGCGCCCGCGTGGCCGCGCGGATCGTCGGCCGCGAGGACGAGCTCGACCTCGTCCTCGCGGCCGTCGCCGCCGGCCGCGACATCGTGCTCGAGGGCCCGCCGGGCACCAGCAAGACGACGATGCTCAAGGCGATCACCGCGGAGTGGGGCATCCCGCTGCTGTTCGTCGAGGGCAACGCCGACCTGACCCCGGCGAAGATCGTCGGCCACCACAACCCGGCGCGGGTGCTGCGTGAGGACTACAGCGCCGACAACTTCGTGCCGGGTCCGCTGGTGGAGGCGATGGAGCAGGGCGGCTTCCTCTACATCGAGGAGTTCAACCGGGCGCCGGAGGACACCCTCAACACCCTGCTGACGGCGATCGCCGACCGGACCGTCGCCGTCCCCCGGGTGGGCACGGTCACCGCCCGGCCGACGTTCCGGGTGATCGCCTCGATGAACCCCTACGACAACGTCGGGACGACGCGGCTGTCGACCAGCGTCCACGACCGGCTGTGCCGCCTGGCGATCGGCTACCAGGACGAGGCGGCCGAGCGCGACATCGTGGCGCTGCGGGCCGGCGGAGCCGAGGGGGACCTGCGGACGGCGCTCGTGGCCGACGGCGTCGCGGTGACCCGGGCGACGCGGGCGCACCCCGACGTGCGGCAGGGCAGCAGCGTCCGCGGTGCGATCGACACGGTGCTGGTCGCCCTGCAGCTGGCGGCGCTGCGCGGCATCACCCTGCCGGCCGACGACCGGTACGCACCGACCGTCCGCGACGCGATGGTCGTGGCGCTGTCGGGGCGGATCCACCTCGACGAGGCGGCCGAGACCACCCCGGAGCAGGTGCTCCGCGAGATCTGGGAGGACCGCTTCGTCCTGACCCCGGCGGCCGCCGCTCCCGGTTGAAGTGCGGTCGAGGCCGACTCGCCGGTGCGCCGACCCGGCCCGCCCCGGCCCACCTCGCGCGCGCCGTTGCGACGCAGGCCCAAGCAGCTGTCGGAGGAGCCGACGCTGTTCGACCGCACGCCCTCGGCCGGAGGCGGCACCGTGCTGACCGTGCTGCCCGGCGGCCGGCGGCGGTCCGGGCCGTCCCCAGCGGGCGGCAGCGCTCCGGGGACCACTGACGAGCCGGCCGAGATGGTGACCCTGCCCGCCGACGGACCCGGCCCGGACCCGGCGGTGCGGGCCCGGGCGCGGCAGATCGCCACCCGGCTGTCGGTACCTCGGCCGCGGCACGACGTGGTGGCGCGGCGGGGCGCGGGCGACCTGGCGAGCGTGCCGTACCGCGGAGGCGCCGACGACATCGACCTCGACCGCACCATCGAGGTGCTGGCCGAGCGCCCGCTGCCCGAGGACGAGGACGTCGTCGTGCGCGAGCGGGTCCGCACCCGGCGGTCGGTCGTCCTGGCCGTCGACGTCTCGGGGTCGATGCGCGGCGAACGGATCCGGACGGCGGCGGCCACCGTGGCGGCCCTGGCAGCCGAGCTCCGGAGCGACGACCTCGCCGTCCTGGCCTTCTGGTCCGATGCGGCGTCGCTGCTGCACCTCGGGCAGCCGGTCGCGCCGCTGGTCCTGCTCGACCAGCTGCTGGCGATCCCGGCCAAGGGCCTGACCAACCTGGCCTTCCCGCTGCAGCAGGCGGCGCGCGAGCTGGCGCGGGCGCCGGCCCGCGACGCCCGCGTGGTGCTGCTGTCGGACTGCGTGCACAACGCCGGGCCCGACCCCCGGCCGCTCGCGGCCCGGCTGCCGCGGCTGGACGTGCTGCTCGACGTCTCGGGTGAGCAGGACGTGGAGCTGGCCCGGGAGCTGGCGCGGGCCGGACGTGGCCGGCTCGCGCGGATCCGCACCCACCGCGACGTGGCCCCGGCGCTGAGCCGCGCGTTCGCTGGCTGACCGGCCTCAGGGACCGGGCGGCAGCAGGAGGTCGAGGCAGCGGGCGAGCACCTCGAACAGGTCCGACTCCGGATGGGCCAGCCAGTGCTCGTGGGCGGTCAGGGTCGCGGCCAGCACGGCCTGGCCCACCGCGCGCGGGAACAGCGCGTCGGCCGCCTGCCCGCTGCGGTCGGCGACGAACGCCGCGGCGGCGGCGCGCCAGGCGGCGTAGCGCGACATGGCGTGCGCCTGGACCGCCGGCACCGTGAGCAGCAGCTGAGCGCGCTGCCGGGCCCACTCGCGCTCCTCGTCGGGGAACCGCAGGGCGGCGACCACCGAGCGGGTCACGACGTCCTGGTACGGCTCCGAGCGGCCGCCCTCGGCGAGGTGCGCCTCGAGCCGGCGCAGCTCCGCGTCGGACTCGACGAACAGGACGTCGGCCTTGGTGGGGAAGTACCGGAAGAACGTGCGGCGGCCGATGCCCGCGGCCGTCGCGATGTCCTCGACGCTGGTGGCGTCGAACCCGCGGTCGAGGAACAGCTGCTGCGCCACCGCCGCCAGCTCGTGGGGCGTGGTGACGGCCGGGCGGCCGCCACGGTCCGTGCGCAGTCGTGTCGGCTCGGTTTCCACCTTCAGGATGGTGCCGCACGGTCGCCCCGGTGCCGAGCGGCCCGGTCCTCCTGGACCCTCGCGTTCCAGGTGGTCCGCCGGGGGTAGGGGCAGCGCCCCGGCCGTCCGGACCCGGACGGCGACCCTCGACCGGGAGGTCGGCATGGCCGAGAAGAGCGGCAAGGGCAGCGCCACGGCGCAGAAGGCGAACGCCAAGGCGAAGGAGGAGGGCGAGAAGAACCCGCGCAAGAGCTCGGCCGCCCAGAGCGAGCTGGGCAAGAAGGGCGGCAAGAAGTCCTGACCGTCCTCCCGCCGGCCCGGTCCCTCAGACCGGCGTGATCGAGAGGGTGAGCGCGCGGCGGCCGGCCTCGGAGCGGGCGGTGGCGATCCGCTCCTCGCTCGGGGTGCCGTAGTCGGTGGTCCGCTGGCGGGCGGGCCGGCCGATCGCGGCGGCGATCCCCTCCAGCTCGGCGATGGTCTTCAGCGAGCCGTTCTCGCTGCCGGCCATCCGGCTGATGGTCTCCTCCATCAGCGTGCCGCCGAGGTCGTTGGCCCCGCCCCGCAGCACCGCCTGCGTGCCGACGTCGCCGAGCTTCACCCACGACGTCTGGACGTTCGGGATGCGCCCGTGCAGCAGCAGCCGGGCGACGGCGTGCACCGCCCGGTTCTCGCGCACCGTGGGGCCGGGCCGCGCGACGCCGGCGAGGTAGATCGGCGCGTTGTGGTGCACGAACGGCAGCAGCACGAACTCGGTGAACCCGCCGGTCTCGTCCTGCTGGCGGGCGATCGTGCGCAGGTGCGCCACCCAGTGCGCGGGGGTGTCGACGTGGCCGTACATCATCGTCGACGTCGTCGGCAGGCCCACCCGGTGCGCGGTCCCGATGATCTCCAGCCAGGTCGCCGCGGGCAGCTTTCCCTTGGTCAGCACCCAGCGGACGTCGTCGTCGAGGATCTCCGCCGCGGTGCCGGGGACGCTGTCGAGCCCGGCCTCCCGTGCCGCGACGAGGAACTCCTCGAACGACAGCCCGGTGCGGGCCGCGGCGTTGACGATCTCCATGGGGCTGAACGCGTGCAGGTGGATGTCCGGCTGCCGGCGCTTCACCTCGCCGATCAGGTCGAGGTAGGCCGAGCCGGGGAGGTCGGGGTGGATGCCGCCCTGCATGCAGATCTCGGTGGCGCCGGCCGCCCACGCGCGGTCGACCCGGTCGCCGACCTCGGCCAGCGACAGCGTGTAGGCGTCGGCGTCGGTGCGCCGCTGGGCGAAGGCGCAGAACCGGCAGCCGGTGTAGCAGACGTTGGTGAAGTTGACGTTCCGGTTGACGACGTAGGTGACGTCGTCGCCGACGGTGTCGCGGCGGACGGCATCGGCGAGCGCGGCGAGCGCCTCGAGGTCCTGACCGTCGGCGCCGAGCAGCGCGAGGTACTGCGCGTCGGACAGCCCGGCCGGGTCGCGCTCGGCGGCGCGCAGGGCGGCGTGCACCTCGGGGTCGCCGGCGGCCAGCGCGGTGGAGGAGCCGTCGCGGGCGGTCGCGGTGCGCGCCCGCAGCTCGGCCCAGTCGCCGTAGACGGCGTCGAAGTCGCTGCGCCGGTCGCCGGTGCGCCCGACGGTGTCCACCTCGACGTGCAGGTCGGTGCGGCCCGTGGAGACCCACGCCTCGTCGGGTTCCTGCCACGGCAGCCCAGCAGGCACGCGGCCCTCGACGGCGAGCCCGTCGGGACCGGCGAGCGCGGCCACGTGCGGGCGCACCCGCGGGTCCAGCCACGGCTCGGGGGAGAGCACGTACGGCGGCTGCGCGGCCAGCCGCTCGCGCAGCGTGAACCCGCCCTCGGCCGTCAGCGCGGCGAGCGCGTCGATCTGCGGCCAGGGCCGCTCGGGGTTGACGTGGTCGGGCGTGAGCGGGCTGACCCCGCCCCAGTCGTCGACGCCGGCCCGCAACAGCAGGCCCAGCTCGGCCGGGTCGGACAGGTTCGGCGGCGCCTGCACCCGCGCCCGCGGCCCGAGCAGCAGCCGGGTGACGGCGACGGCGGCGGCGTACTCCTGCAGCGCGAGGTCGTCGTGCGCGGCCATCGCCGTCCGCGGCTTGGCGCGGAAGTTCTGGACGATGACCTCCTGCACGTGCCCGTGCCGCTGGTGCGCGGCGCGGATCCGCAGGACCGCGTCGACCCGCTCGGCCGGCGTCTCGCCGATGCCCAGCAGGACGCCGGTGGTGAACGGCACGGCGGAGCGGCCGGCGTCCTCCAGCACCCGCAGCCGCACGGCCGGCTCCTTGTCGGGGGAGCCGAAGTGCGGGCCGCCGGGCTCCGACCACAGCCGCGTCGCCGTCGTCTCGAGCATCATCCCCATCGACGCCGACACGGGCTTGAGCCGCTGGATCTCCTCCCAGCTCAGCACGCCGGGGTTGAGGTGCGGCAGCAGCCCGGTCTCCTCGAGCACCCGGATCGCCACGGCGCGCAGGTAGCCCGGCGTGGAGTCGAAGCCGTGCGCCTCCAGCCACTCGCGGGCGACCGGCCAGCGGTCCTCCGGGCGGTCGCCGAGGGTGAACAGCGCCTCCTTGCAGCCCAGCGCCGCGCCCTGCCGGGCGATGTCGAGGACCTCGTCGGGGGAGAGGTAGGGCGCCCGGCCCTCGCGGCGCAGCTGCCCGGGCGTCGTGACGAACGTGCAGTAGTGGCAGCGGTCGCGGCAGAGGTGGGTGAGCGGGATGAACACCTTGCGGCTGTAGGTGACCACGCCGGGGCGCCCGGCCGAGGCCAGGCCGGCGTCGCGCACCCGGGAGGCGGCGGTCAGCAGCCGGTCCAGCGGGTCGCCCGCGGCCAGGCCCCGGGCCGCGAGCAGCGTCTCGGCCTCGCCGGCGTCGAGGGTCACGCCCCGCTCGGCGCGCGCCAGGGCACGCCGCAGCGCGGACGGCACGGGGATCTGCGGCTCGATCATCGCCCCGCACGCTAGCCCCCGTCCCACCTGCACGGGACCGGTGCCTTCATCGGGCTAATGGCTCACCGGGGCGTCGGTGTAGCGGCCGCGCAGGCGGAGCAGGGGAGCGGCGCCGTCGTGCAGCACGGGTACCGCCTCGACGGCGAGAAGCGCCAGCACGTGGTCGCCGGCCGGCACCAGGCGGTCGAGCCGGCAGTCCAGGGCGACGACGCCGCCGTCGAGCACGATCGCGCCGCTGCCCGGCGCCCGCGACCACGGCACCGACTCGAGCAGGTGCCGCGCCGAGGGCCGGCCGGCCGAGGAGAACCGGCTGGCGAGGATCGCCTGGCCGGCGGCGAGCACGGTGAGCGCGCAGGTGCCGACCGCCTCGAGCACCTCGGCCGGGTACCCGCCGGCGCTCAGCCCGACGGCGACCAGCGGCGGATCGGCCGACACGCTCATCACCGAGGTCACCGTGGTGCCGACGTCGTCGATGTCGTCGCGGACGGTCAGCAGCGCCACCCCCGCGGCGTACTGGCGCAGGGCGGTGGCGAACTCCGACGGCGACACGGGCCCGGCACTCGAAGCCATGGCGGCCAGTCGACCACACCGGACAGGATGACCCGGTGAGCAGCGCGGACCGGACCTACGACGTCGTCGTGCTCGGCGCCGGGTCGACCGGGGAGAACGTCGCCGACGTCGTCGTGCGGGGCGGCCTCTCGGCGGTGCTGGTGGAGGAGCACCTCGTCGGCGGGGAGTGCTCGTACTACGCCTGCATGCCGAGCAAGGCGCTGCTGCGCGGCACCGAGGCGCTCGCCGAGGCCCGGGCGGTCTCCGGCGCCTCCGCCGCGGTCACCGGGGAGCAGGACGTCGCCGCCACGCTGGCCCGCCGCGACGAGTTCGCCCACCACTGGGACGACGCCGGCCAGGTGGAGTGGGTCGAGGGTGCGGGCAGCGAGCTGCTGCGCGGCACCGCCCGGCTCGACGGCGAGCGCGCCGTCGTCGTCACCGGGCCCGACGGCGGCCGGACCCGGCTGACCGCCCGGCACGCGGTGGCCGTGTGCACCGGCTCGGCGGCCGCCGTCCCGCCGGTCGAGGGGCTGCCCGACGTGGCGCCGTGGACGCCGCGGGAGGGCACGACCGCCAAGGAGGCCCCGGGCCGGCTGCTGGTGATCGGGGGCGGCTACGTCGGCTGCGAGCTGTCCACCGCCTGGCACGCCCTCGGCTCGCAGGTGACGCTGCTGCAGATGGGCGACCGGCTCCTCGACGACGCCGAGCCGCAGGCGGGGGCGGCCGTGCTCGCCTCGCTGCGCCGCCGCGGGGTCGACGTCCGGCTCGGCGCCGAGGTCCGCGCGGCCCGCCGCGAGGGCGGCGAGGTGGTGCTCGAGACCGCCGACGGCGAGGTGCGCGGCGACGAGGTGCTCGTGGCCACCGGCCGGACGGCACGCACCACCGGCATCGGGGTGGAGACCGTGGGCCTCGAGCCCGGCGCCTACCTCGACGTCGACGACACCCTGCAGGTGCGCGGGCTGCCGTGGCTCTACGGCGTCGGCGACGTCAACGGCCGCCGGCAGCTCACCCACATGGGCAAGTACCAGGCCCGCCAGGCCGGCGCGGCGATCGTGGCCCGCGCCCGCGGCGAGCGGGCGCGGACCGAGGACTGGTCGCCGCACACCGCCACCGCCGACCGCGCCGCCACCCCCTCGGTCGTGTTCACCGACCCGCAGGTGGCCGCCGTCGGGCTGACCGCCGCGCAGGCCCGCGAGGCCGGCCTGCCCCATCGCGTCGTCGAGTACCCGATCGGCTCGGTGGCCGGCGCGAAGCTGTTCGCCGACGGCTACGAGGGGACCGCGGTCGCCGTCGTCGATCCCGAGCGCGAGGTGCTGCTCGGCGTCACGTTCATCGGCCCGGCGGTCGCCGAGCTGCTGCACGCGGCCACCGTCGCCGTCGTCGGGGAGGTGCCGATCAGCCGGCTGTGGCACGCCGTGCCCGCCTATCCGACGGTCAGCGAGATCTGGCTGCGGCTGCTCGAGACCTGGCGCGGCTGAGTGACCCGCCTCGGCCTGGTCCTGCACCCCACCCGGGACTCCTCGGCCGCCGTCGCGCAGGTGCTCGCGTGGACCGGCGGGACCGACGTCGAGCTGGTCGCCGGCCGGGCCGACGTCGACCGGCTGGGTCTCACCGGCGTCACCCCCGTGCCGGTGGCCGAGCTGGCCGCCACCAGCGACGGGCTGATCGCCCTGGGCGGTGACGGCACCATCCTCGGCGCCATGCGGCTGATGACCGACCGACCGGTGCCGGTGCTCGGCGTCAACCTCGGCCACCTCGGGTTCCTCGCCGAGGTCGAGGCCCGCGAGCTCGGCGAGGCGCTGGCCGCGATGGCCGAGGGCCGGGTGCGCACCGAGTCCCGCGGCTGCCTGGTCGTGCGGCAGGGCGAGCGGGAGTGGCTGGCGTTCAACGACGCCGTGCTGGCCCGCGTCCCGGGGGAGGGGATGGTCACCGCGGAGCTGTCGGTGGGCGGCCAGCGCTACGCGCACGTCCGGTGCGACGCGGTGATCGTCGCGACCGCGATGGGCTCGACCGCCTACAACTACGCGGCCGGCGGCCCGGTGGTCAGCCCCGAGGTCGAGTGCATCCTGGTCACGCCCGCCGCGCCCGCGCAGGGCATCTCGCGCACGGTGCTGCTCGGCGCCCGGGAGACCCTGTCGCTCGCCATCGGCAGCGGCCGCCCGGCGATCGAGCTCGACGGCGTCCTCGGCGAGCAGCTGGGCCCGGGCGACGAGCTCACCGTCTCCTACCGGCCCGATGCCGCCCAGCTGGTCCGCATCGAGGGCTCCCGCTCGGCGGAGCGCAGCCGGGCCAAGCTGTCGCTGCTCGACCTGCCCTTCCTGCCCGAGGAGCTGCTCGAGCTGCTGCCGCGCGACGTGCGCGAGCGGATGAGGGAGGACCCCTCGGACGGCTGACCCGGCGGCCGTGTTGCAGTGGAGCCCGTGCCCGCACCGTCCCGCTCCTCCTGGCGCCGCTACGTCGCCCTCGGCGACTCCTTCACCGAGGGGCTCAGCGACCCCGACCCCGACCGCCCCGGCGAGTACCGCGGCTGGGCCGACCGGCTCGCCGAGCACGTCGCGGCCGCGTCGCCGGGGGCCGACGTCGAGTACGCCAACCTCGCCATCCGCGGCCGGCTGCTGCCCCAGGTGCTCGCCGAGCAGGTGCCGGTGGCCCGCGCCGCCCGGCCCGACCTGGTCAGCCTGGTCGCCGGCGGCAACGACCTGCTCCGCCCCGGCGCCGACCCCGACCGGCTGGCCGCCGCGCTGGAGGAGTCCGTGGCCGGGTTCCGCGCCGACGGCGCCGACGTGCTGCTGGCCACCGGGGTCGACCCGCGGCTGACCCCGATCATCCGGCGCACCCGCGGCCGGGTGGCGGTGTTCAACGCCTCGCTGTGGTCGATCGCGGCGCGGCACGGCGCCGTCGTCCTCGACCAGTGGGGCGCGGACTGGCTGCTGGACTGGCGGCTGTGGGACGGCGACCGCATCCACCTCACCGCTGAGGGGCACCGGCGCACCGCGCTGGCCGCGGCCACGGCGCTGGGCGTCCCGGTCCCCGGCGACGGCGACTGGCGGGTCCCGCTGCCCCCGGCCCCGCCGCGGGCGCTGCGGGCGGCGCTGGCCGAGGAGGCGGCGTGGGTGCGCGGCTTCGTCGCGCCGTGGATCGCCCGCCGGCTGCGCGGCCGCTCGTCCGGTGACGGGCGCGCGCCCAAGCGGCCGGTGCCGCTGGCGCTGCCCCGCGCCTGAGCCGCCGGCCCGGACCGGGGGGGGGGGGGGGGGGGGGGGGGGGGGGGGGGGGGGGGGGGGGGGGGGGGGGGGGGGGGGGGGGGGGGGGGGGGGGGGGGGGGGGGGGGGGGGGGGGGGGGGGGGGGGGGGGGGGGGGGGGGG
>NZ_JBJGYX010000091.1:0-13083 GCF_054050195.1 Geodermatophilus sp. SYSU D00710 | reverse complement strand
CACCCCCCCCCCCCCCCCCCCGCGCGCCACCCCCCGCCGCCGCCCCCCCCCCCCCACACCCCCCCCCCCCCCCCCCCCCCCCCCCCCCCCCCCCCCCCCCCCCCCCCCCCCCCCCCCCCCACCGGCGTGCTGCGCTCGACGGTCGGGAAGCAGACCGGCATCAAGTTCGTCCCGACGCTGACGTTCGTCTCCGACGTCGTCCCCGACACCGCCCGGGAGCTCGACGCGGCGCTCGAGCGGGTCCGGTCGGCCGACGCCGAGCTCGCCCGGCTGCGCGAGAACGCCACCTACGCCGGGGACGCCGACCCCTACCGGCACCCCGAGGACGACGAGGAGGCCCCGTCGGAGCCGGCCGCCGACGAGGAGTCCGACGACAGCGCGTCCGCGCGCCACAGGAGTGCCTCGTGAGCGAGAACGACCCCGATCCGCACCTGCCCGACGAGGGGTTGGGCCGCTCGGAGCTCGGCGGACGGGCCGAGCCCGACGCGGGTGACCCCACCGACGGCGGGCGGGAGGGGCAGATCGGCACCACGCCGAGCATCGCCGAGGACGAGCCCGACGACGGCGGTCCCGGGTACGGCATCGGTGGGGGGCGGGAGGTCGACGACACCGACTTCGCGCCGCCCAGCGGCTCCGGCACCGGTGCCTGAGCCGGTGCCCGCGGCCCCGTCCCCCCGGACGCCGGGCACGGTCCTCGCCGCGGCCGCCGACGCGGGGGCGAGCGTCGTCCTCTCCGGGCACGTGCAGCCCGACGCCGACGCCCTCGGGAGCACGCTCGCGCTCGCCGAGGGCCTGCGCCGCCGCGGCGCGCGGGTGAGCGCCACGTTCCCCGGCCGGCCGGTGCTGCCGGCATCCCTGGGCTGGCTGCCCGGCGCCGAGGGACTGCTGCCCTCCACCGCGGTGCCCGGCGCCCCCGACGTCTTCGTCAGCCTCGACGCCGCCTCCCCGGCCCGGCTCGGGGAGCTGGCCGGGCTGCTCGAGCGGGCCGGGACCTCCGTGGTCGTCGACCACCACGCCAGCAACCCCGGCTTCGGCGACGTGCGGCTGGTCGACCCCGCCGCCCCGGCCACCGTCGTCCTGGTGGCCGGCCTGCTCGACGAGCTCGGCGTCGACCTCGACGCGGAGCTCGCGACGCCGCTCTACGCCGGACTGGCCGCCGACACCGGGTCCTTCCGCTTCGGCAGCACCCGGCCGGAGACGCACGCCCTGGCCGCGCGGCTGCTGGCCACCGGCATCGACCACGCGACCATCAGCCGGCGACTGTTCGACACCGCCCCCTTCGGCTGGCTGCGGCTGCTCTCGGCGGTCACCGGCCGGGCGGTCCTCGAACCGCAGGTCGGCAGCGGCCTGGTCTGGACCTGGTCGAGCACCGCCGAGGCGGCCGAGCACGGCCTGCCCGGCGAGCAGCTCGAGGCGCTGGTCGACGTCGTCCGCGTGACCGCCGAGGCCGACGTCGCCTGCGTGCTCAAGGGCCAGGACGACGGCACCTGGTCGGTGTCCCTGCGCTCGCGCGGCGCCACCGACGTCGCCCGCATCGCGATCGCGCTGGGCGGCGGCGGGCACCGCGCGGCCGCCGGCTTCACCTCCTCGGCCGACCGCGACGCCACGGTGCGCACCATCCGGGACCGGCTGCTCGAGGGATGAGCTCCGCACCCCGCCGGTCTCCTCCCGATCCACTCCCGGCAGCGGACGGGACTCCCGGCCCCGGCCCGCGGGCACGGCGGCCCCCGGGCGTGGTGGCGCTCGCGGCACCGGCCCTGGTGGTGCTGGCCGCCGAGCCGCTGTACCTGCTGGTCGACACCGCCGTCGTCGGCAACCTCGGCACCGTGCCGCTGGGCGGGCTGGCCGTCGGGGGCGGGCTGCTGGCCTGGGCCGCCGCGCTGCTCAACTTCCTCGCCTACGGCACCACCGCCCGCGCCGCCCGCCGTGCCGGGGCCGGCGACCGGGCCGGCGCCGTCGCCGAGGGCGTGCAGGCCACCTGGCTGGCGCTGCTGCTCGGCGCCGGCGTCGTCCTGCTGTTCCAGCTGCTCGCCGGGCCGATGACCCGCGCGCTGGCCGGCGGACCCGGGGAGGTGGCCGCCGCGGGGGAGCAGTGGCTGCGCATCGCCGGCTGCGGCGCGCCGCTGCTGTTGGTGTCCCTGGCCGGCAACGGGTGGCTGCGCGGGGTGCAGGACCTGCGCCGGCCGGTGCGTTTCGTGCTGGCCGGGAGCCTGCTCAGCCTGGTGCTGTGCCCCCTGCTCGTGTACCCCGCCGGTCTCGGCCTGCCCGGGTCGGCGGTGGCCAACCTCGCCGGCCAGTCGCTGACGGCGGCCCTGTTCGTGCGGGCGCTGCTGCGCGAGGGCGCCGACTGGCGGCTGCGCCCGTCGGCCGTCCGCGCGCAACTGGTCCTGGGCCGCGACCTGCTGGTGCGCGCCACCGTGCTGCAGCTGGCCTTCCTCGTCGCGGCGGGCGTGGCGGCGCGCGCGGGGCAGGCGCAGCTGGGCGCCCACCAGATCGCGCTGCAGCTGTTCCTGTTCCTCGCGCTCGTCCTCGACGCCTACGCGATCGCCGCCCAGACGCTGGTCGGGCACGCGCTGGGCGCCGGCCGCCCCGACGAGGCCCGCGCCACCGCGCGGCGGGTGACCCTGTGGGGGCTGGGCACCGGCGTGCTCGTCGCGGTGCTGCTGCTGGCCGGCCGCGACCTGCTGGTGCCGCTGTTCACCGGCGACCCCGCGGTGCGCGCGCAGGCCGAGCTGGTCTGGTGGTTCCTCGCCGGGTTCCAGCCGCTGGCCGGGGTGGTGTTCGCCCTCGACGGCGTCCTCATGGGCGCCGGTGACGTCGGCTACCTGCGCGCGGTGACCGTCGGCGCGGCGCTGGTCGGCTTCCTCCCGCTGTCGCTGCTGTCCGGCCCCCTCGGCTGGGGGCTGGCCGGTGTGTGGACCGGGCTGACCCTCTTCGTCGTCCTGCGGCTGGTCGCGGTGCTGGCCCGGGTGGCGGGGGACAGGTGGCTGACCGCACCTGCGACGGTGGGCGCATGAGCCGCCGCCGCCGCGCCGCCGACGCCGACGTCGCCCCCGGGGTCCTGCTGGTCGACAAGGCCGCCGGGATGACCTCGCACGACGTCGTCGCCCGCGCCCGGCGGGTGCTCTCGGTCCGCCGGGTCGGCCACGCCGGCACCCTCGACCCGATGGCCACCGGGCTGCTCGTGCTCGGCGTCGGCGCCGCCACGCGCCTGCTGGGCCACCTCGGCAGCTCGGACAAGGTCTACGAGGCCACCATCCGGCTCGGGCAGACGACGGTCACCGACGACCGCGAGGGCGAGGTGCTCACCACCACCTCGGCCGCGCACCTCGACGACGGCGCCGTCCGCGCCGCGCTCGCCGCCCAGACCGGCCCGCTGTCGCAGGTGCCCTCGTCGGTGAGCGCGGTGAAGGTCGGCGGCCGCCGCTCCTACGACCGCGTGCGGGCCGGCGAGGAGGTCGTGCTGGAGCCGCGCTCGGTCACGGTGCACCGGATCGACGTGCACGCCCTCGCCCGGCCCACGCCCGACCTGGTCGACGTCGAGGTCGCCGTGGCCTGCACCGCGGGCACCTACGTGCGCGCCATCGCCCGTGACGCCGGCGCCGCCCTCGGCGTGGGCGGCCACCTCACCGCGCTGCGCCGCACCGCGTCCGGGCCGTTCACCACCGAGCGGGCCGCCCCGGTCGAGGAGGCAGCGGCCGCGCTGGCCGCCGGGGGCGGCCCGGGCGTGCTGGGGCTGACCGACGCCGCGACGGCCGTCTTCCCCGAGCGCCGGCTCACCGACGACGAGGCGCGGGCCCTCGGGTACGGGCAGCGGGTGCCCGCGACCGGCCGCCCGGGCCTGGTCGCCGCCGTCGACCCCGCGGGCCGGCTGGTCGCGCTGGTCGAGGACGCGGGCTCCACCGCCCGGGTCGCGGTCGGCTTCCCCCCGGGCTGACCTCAGCCGGCGGCCTTCCCGACCAGCGAGTCGTCGAGGTGGGCGAGCAGGTCCGCGGGGTCGTCGTAGACCTCGTCGGCGCCGGCCTCCAGCAGCTCGGCGCGCGAGATGCCGCCGCAGGTGAGCGCGATGCACGGCAGCCCGGCGTCCTGCGCGGACTGCACGTCCCAGACCGTGTCCCCCACGACCACGGTGCGGGACGCGTCCAGGCCGTGCGCCTCGACGGCGGTCAGCAGCAGGTCCGGCGCGGGCTTGGCCGACTCGACGTCGGCCGAGCAGGTCGTCCCGTCGACGACGTCCTCGCCGCCGATCGCCGGCACCATCCACTCCAGGTCCGACTCCTTGCCGCTGGTGGCCAGCACCACGGCCAGCCCCCGGTCCCGGCACGCGGCGAGGAGGTCGTCCACGCGCGGGAACGGGGTCACCAGCTCGCGCAGCGGCTCGTAGCGCCGGTTCTTGGCCTCCGACACCTCCTCGACGTCGGTCGCCTCGTCCCCGAGCAGGTGGACGACCAGCTCCTCGCTCGCGATGCCGATCGAGCGGTGGCAGTCGGCCATCGACACGTCGTCGTGCCCGGTGTCGCGGAAGCCCTGCCACCAGGCGAGGACCTGCAGGTAGTTGGTGTCGAGCAGGGTGCCGTCGACGTCGAAGAGCACGCCGGGCCGCTTGTCCTGGGTCACCGCGCCATCCTCGCCCGGTGGGCCGGTCCCCGCTCCGGTTAGCCGGGGCACGGGGAGGGGCAAGGGGAGCGCATGAGCGTCGTGAAGATCAACGCCATCTCCGTTCCGCCGCACGCCCAGGAGCGGTTCGAGGAGCGCTTCCGTGGCCGCGGCGGTGCCGTCGAGAAGACCCCGGGCTTCGAGTGGTTCGAGCTGCTGCGCCCGCTGGAGGGCACCGACCAGTACCTCGTCTACACCCGGTGGGAGAGCGAGGAGGCCTACCGGGCCTGGGAGGGCGGCCAGGACTTCGCCCGGGCGCACCAGGGCGGCGGCGACGAGCTCGCCCCCGCGGCCAGCGACTCCCACCACCTGTGGTCCTACGAGGTCATCGAGAGCTCCGCGCCCGACCGGCCCTGATCCCCCGCGGCGGCGGTCGGCCCCCGGCCGCCGCCGGGCCCGGCGCTACTGTGAGCCCGGGGCCGGTCGTCCGCCGGCCCGGCTCCAGCACGAGCTCACGCAGGTGGGAGACATGACCGACACGCTCGCCGACAGCCGCACCTCCTCCCGGGTCTTCACCGAGGGCGTGCCGGTGACCGTGGAGGACGTGACCCGCCGCCCGGCCGCCGAGCGCGAGGCGGTGCTGGCCGACCCCGGCTTCGGGCGCCACTTCACCGACTCGATGTTCGTGGCCCAGTACACGGCCGGCCGCGGCTGGCACGACGCCCGGCTGGCCCCGTACGCGCCGCTGCAGGTCGACCCCGCCACCGCCGCCCTGCACTACGCCCAGTCGATCTTCGAGGGGCTCAAGGCCTACGCCCAGCCCGACGGCAGCGTGGCCACGTTCCGGCCCGAGGCCAACGCGGCCCGCTTCGCCCGCAGCGCCCGCCGGCTGGCCATGCCGCCGGTGCCCGAGGACGCCTTCATCAGCGCCGTCGACGCGCTGGTCGACGCCGACCGCGACTGGGTGCCCACCGGCGCGGACCAGACGCTCTACATCCGCCCCTACCAGCTGGCCACCGAGCCCTTCCTCGGCGTGCGGCCGGCCAACGAGTACCTCTTCCTCGTCATCGCCAGCCCGGCCGGGGCCTACTTCCCGCGCGGGGTGCACCCGGTGTCGGTGTACCTCTCGGAGGACTACATCCGGGCCGCGCCCGGCGGCACCGGCGACGTCAAGTGCGCCGGCAACTACGCCGCGAGCCTGCTGGCCCAGGAGCAGGCGATCGCCGCCGGCTGCGACCAGGTGGTCTGGCTCGACGCGGTCGAGAAGCGCTACGTCGAGGAGATGGGCGGGATGAACCTGTTCTTCGTCCTCGGCTCCGGCGACGACGCCGAGCTGGTCACCCCCGAGCTCACCGGCACGCTGCTGCCCGGCATCACCCGCGAGTCGCTCATCTCGGTGGCCCGCGAGCGCGGCATGCGGGTCACCGAGCGCCGCTTCAGCGTCGACGAGTGGCGCTCCGGCGTCGCCGACGGCACGGTCACCGAGACCTTCGCCTGCGGCACCGCCGCCGTCATCACCCCCGTCGGCGAGGTCCGGGCGCGCACCGGCGACTTCACCGTCGGCGACGGCGCCCCCGGCCCGGTCACCACGTCGCTGCGCGCCCAGCTGCTCGACATCCAGCACGGCCGGGTGCCCGACACCCACGGCTGGCTGCACCGGGTCGCCTGAGCGACCCGGCCGGCGGGAACGGGGGAGCGAGGCGCGTGCGGCGCTGGCGTGGGACCGCGGCCACCCCGGCCGACCTCGGCCGGACGGTGGTCACGGTGGGCATGTACGACGGCGTCCACCGCGGCCACCAGCAGCTCATCGGCACCGCCGTCGAGCGGGCGCGGGCGATGCGCCGGCCCTGCGTCCTGGTCACCTTCGACCCGCACCCGTCCGAGGTGGTCCGCCCCGGCTCGCACCCGGCGATCCTCACCTCCCTCGACCGCAAGGCCGAGCTGGTCGCGGGGCTGGGCGTCGACGGCATGTGCGTCATCCCGTTCACCCGGGAGTTCAGCCGGCTCACGCCCGAGGAGTTCACCCACGGTGCGCTCGTCGAGGACCTGCACGCCGCGGCGGTCGTCGTCGGCGAGAACTTCACCTACGGGCACCGGGCGGCCGGCACCGTCACCACGCTGACCCAGGAGGGTCGCCGTTTCGGCTTCGCCGTCGAGGGGATCCCGCTGGCCGGCGACGACTCGGCCGACGGCGCGGTCACCATCTCCTCCACCTACATCCGCGCCTGTGTCGCAGCCGGGGACATGGAGAGCGCGGCGCGGGCACTGGGCCGCCCGCACCGGGTCGACGGCGTCGTCGTCCGCGGCGACCGGCGCGGCCGGGAGCTGGGCTACCCGACGGCGAACGTGGAGAGCCCGCCGTTCACCGCGATCCCGGCCGACGGCGTCTACGCCGGCGCGCTGGTCACCCGCGACCCGTCGGGTGCCACCCGCGACAGCGCCCCGGCGGCGATCTCGGTCGGCACCAACCCGACCTTCCACGGCTCGCGGCGCACCGTCGAGGCGTTCGTGCTCGACTTCTCCGGCGACCTCTACGGCGAGCACGTCGGCGTCGAGTTCGTCTCGCGGCTGCGGCCGATGACCTCCTTCGCCGACGCCGGCGCCCTCGTCACGGCGATGGCCGACGACGTCGCGCGCACCCGCGCGGTGCTCGGGCTGCCCCCTGCCGGGTGATCACCGCCGGGGCCCCGTTGGCCCGCTGGTAACCTCGGGTGGTCGGGCACCGCCCGACGTGTGTGCGAGCTGCCCCCGTGACCCAGACCGGGGGCCACACGTGACCAGGCCCGGAGGCCCGCCCATGGCGCTCGACAGCGCGACGAAGCAGCAGATCATGACCGAGTACGCGACGGTCGAGAGGGACACGGGCTCGCCCGAGGTCCAGGTCGCGATGCTCACCCGCCGGATCAGCGACCTGACCGAGCACCTCAAGCAGCACAAGCACGACCACCACAGCCGGCGGGGCCTGCTCCTGCTGGTCGGCCGCCGCCGGCGGCTGCTGAACTACCTGGCGAAGACCGACATCACCCGCTACCGCTCGCTCATCGAGCGGCTCGGTCTGCGCCGCTGACCCCAGAGGGGACCGTCCCGCCCGGGACGGTCCCCTCTCTCGTGGGGCACCCGCCCCGCGAGACCACGGCTCCCGCCGCGCACCCCGCCGCTGGTCGGTCCTCGGTGGTGGCCCCCGGGCATGCACCTCCCTCGCGGGGGGAACGACCCCGGGGGCTTCGATCGAAGACCGGTCACCCCGGAGCAGTCCGGCGCAGGACGCCACGAAGAGGACGTCGCCGCATGCGACGTAGGAAGAGGACGACGTGTCCGCACCCACCACAGCGACCAGCACCGCGGCCGAGTACGACCCCGAGGACGGGGTCACCACCGCCACCGCGGTCATCGACAACGGCAGCTACGGCAGCCGCAGCATCACCTTCGAGACCGGGCGGCTGGCCAAGCAGGCCGCCGGCTCGGTCGTCGTCAGCATGGGCGACACCATGCTGTTGTCGGCCACCACGGCCGGCAAGCACCCCAAGGAGCACTTCGACTTCTTCCCCCTGACGGTCGACGTCGAGGAGCGGATGTACGCCGCCGGGCGCATCCCCGGCTCGTTCTTCCGCCGCGAGGGCCGCCCCAGCGAGGACGCGATCCTCACCTGCCGCCTCATCGACCGGCCGCTGCGCCCGACCTTCGCCAAGGGTCTGCGCAACGAGGTCCAGGTCGTCATCACGGTCCTGGCCCTGGACCCGGCGCACCTCTACGACGTGCTGGCCATCAACGGGGCCTCGGCCTCCACCCAGCTGTCGGGCCTGCCGTTCTCCGGCCCGGTCGGCGGCACCCGCGTCGCGCTGGTCAACGGCCAGTGGATCGGCTTCCCCACCCACGCCGAGCTCGAGGACGCCGTCTTCGACATGGTCGTGGCCGGCCGCGTCCTGCCCGACGGCGACGTCGCGATCATGATGGTCGAGGCCGAGGCCACCGAGCGGACGATCCAGCTGGTCTCCGGCGGCGCCGCCGCGCCGACCGAGGAGGTCGTGGCGCAGGGTCTCGAGGCCGCCAAGCCCTTCATCAAGGCGCTGTGCGAGGCGCAGACCGCGCTGGCCGAGAAGGCCGCCAAGCCGGTCGCGGAGTTCCCCCGCTTCCTGGACTACCAGGACGACGTCTACGCCGCCGTCGAGTCCGCCGCGCTCGACCGCCTGACCCAGGTCCAGTCGATCGCCGGCAAGACCGAGCGCAACGACGCCACCGACGCGCTCAAGGACGAGGTCCTCGCCTCGCTGGCCGAGCAGTTCGCCGGCCGCGAGAAGGAGGTCTCGGCCGCCTTCCGCGCCGTGACCAAGAAGGTCGTCCGGCAGCGGATCCTGCGCGACAAGGTCCGCATCGACGGCCGCGGCGTCACCGACATCCGGCCGCTGTCGGCCGAGGTCGAGGTCGTCCCCCGGGTGCACGGCTCGGCGCTGTTCGAGCGCGGAGAGACCCAGATCCTGGGGGTCACCACGCTGAACATGCTGCGCATGGAGCAGCAGCTCGACACGCTCTCGCCCGAGACGCGCAAGCGCTACATGCACAACTACAACTTCCCGCCGTACTCCACCGGCGAGACCGGCCGCGTGGGCTCGCCCAAGCGGCGCGAGATCGGCCACGGCGCGCTCGCCGAGCGGGCGCTGCTGCCGGTGCTGCCCGACCGCGAGGAGTTCCCCTACGCGATCCGGCAGGTGTCCGAGGCGCTGGGCTCCAACGGCTCGACGTCGATGGGCTCGGTCTGCGCCTCCACCCTGTCGCTGCTCAACGCCGGTGTGCCGCTGCGCGCCCCGGTGGCCGGCATCGCCATGGGCCTGGTCTCCGACGAGGTCGACGGCAAGACGGAGTACGTCGCGCTGACCGACATCCTCGGCGCCGAGGACGCCTTCGGTGACATGGACTTCAAGGTCGCCGGCACCAAGGACTTCGTCACGGCGCTGCAGCTGGACACCAAGCTCGACGGCATCCCGTCCGACGTGCTCGCCCAGGCGCTGACCCAGGCCCGCGCCGCCCGGCTGCACATCCTCGACGTGATGAACGAGGCCATCGACGCCCCCGACGAGATGAGCCCCTACGCGCCGCGGGTGACCACGGTGCGCATCCCGGTCGACAAGATCGGTGCGGTCATCGGCCCGAAGGGCCAGATGATCAACTCGATCCAGGACGAGACCGGCGCCGAGATCACCATCGAGGACGACGGCACCATCTACGTCGGCGCCTCCGACGGCCCCTCGGCCCAGGCCGCGGTCGACCGGATCAACGCGATCGCCAACCCGCAGATGCCGAAGGTGGGGGAGCGCTTCCTGGGCACCGTGGTCAAGACGACGCCGTTCGGCGCCTTCGTCTCGCTGCTGCCGGGCAAGGACGGCCTGGTGCACATCAGCAAGCTCGGTGGCGGCAAGCGCATCGGCAAGGTCGAGGACGTCGTGAACGTCGGGGACAAGCTGCAGGTCGAGATCACCGACATCGACGCCCGCGGCAAGATCAGCCTGGTCCCGGTGGCCGCGGACGCCGAGGGCGCCGCCTCCGGCGACGGCGCTGCCGCCGGCGACGCGGCTCCCGCGGCCGACGCTCCCGCGGAGGCCTGACACGGCTGCCGACCTGAGCCCGACCGGGGCCGGGGTGGGGACGGGGTCTGCCGACCTCGCCTCCGTCCCGGCCCCGGTCGGTGTGACCAGCACCCTGGACGTGGACGAGGTCGGCGGCCGGGTCGAGCGCACCGTGCTGCCCGGCGGGCTCCGCGTGCTCACCGAGACGATGCCCGGCGTCCACTCGGCCACCCTCGGCATCTGGGTCGGGGTGGGCTCCCGCGACGAGACCGACCGGGTCGCCGGCGCCTCGCACTTCCTCGAGCACCTGCTGTTCAAGGGCACCCGCAGCCGCAGCGCCATGGAGATCGCGACGGCCATGGACGCCGTCGGCGGTGAGATGAACGCCTTCACCGCCAAGGAGCACACCTGCTACTACGCCAACGTGCTCGCCAGCGACCTGCCGCTGGCGGTGACGCTGGTCGGTGACCTGGTGACCGAGGCGCTCAACACCGTCGAGGACCTCGAGTCGGAGCGGACGGTGGTGCTCGAGGAGATCGCCATGCGCGACGACGAGCCCTCCGACCTCGTGCACGACCTGTTCGCCGAGACGCTGTTCGGCGACACCGCCCTGGGCCGCTCGGTCCTCGGCACGGTCGACTCCATCGAGGGCCTCACCCGCGACGACGTCGACGGCTGGTACCGCTCGCGCTACGCGATCCCCTCGATGGTGGTCACGGCCGCCGGCCGGGTGGACCACCAGCAGGTCCTCGACCTGGTGACGGCGGTCTTCGGGGACCGGCTGTCCGGCTCGGTGCTCCCCGCGCCGCTGCGGCGGGGCGAGGAGCTGCGGCCGACCCGGCCCGCCCGGCCCTCCGGCCTGGTGGCCCGCCGCACCGAGCAGACCCACCTGCTCTACGGCGGCCTGGGCCTGAGCCGCTTCGACGAGCGCCGGTACGCCGCGGCGGTCCTGGAGACGGCGGTCGGCGGCGGGATGAGCTCCCGGCTGTTCCAGGAGATCCGCGAGAAGCGCGGCCTGGTCTACAGCGTGGGCTCCGCGCTGACCTCCTACGCGGGCACCGGCACGTTCTCCGTCTACGCCGGCTGTGCCAAGAAGCGGGTCCCCGAGGTGCTCCGCCTGGTCCGCGAGGAGCTGGCGCGGGTGGCGGCGGACGGGCTGACCCCCGAGGAGGTCGCCCGCGGGCAGGGACAGATGCGCGGGGGGACGGTCCTGGGCCTCGAGGACACCGGGTCGCGGATGAGCCGGCTGGGCAAGAGCGAGCTGTCGCACGGGGAGTACGTGCCGGTGCGCGAGGTGCTCGACCGGATCGCCGCCGTCGACGAGGACCAGGTCCGGGCGGTCGCCGCCGACCTGCTCGGCCGCGAGACCTGCCTGGCCGTCGTCGGTCCCTACCGCGAGTCCGACCTCGACCGGCTCTGACACCCGTGGACGTCCGACCCCGCCATCCCGCGCTCCGCGTGCACGGCGCGCTCTCCCGCGGTGTCCTCGCGGTGACGGTGCTCGTCTCGCTCGCGGTCCTCTTCGCCCCCGGCTCCGACGTCCCCTCGGCCCCGCCCGGCGTCGACAAGCTGGTGCACGCGGTGCTCTTCCTGGCGCTGGCCCTCGCCGGCCGGTGGGCGGGGATCCGCGCCCTCCCGCTCGCGGTCCTGCTCGTCGTCTACGGCGGGGTCAGCGAGGTGGTGCAGGCGGTGTCGGACCTGCACCGCTCGGGTTCGGTCACCGACTGGCTGGCCGATGTCGCCGGTGCCGCCCTCGGGCTGCTGGCCTGGACGCGCGTGGAGCGGGTGGTCCCCGCCCGCTGAGGTCGGGGGCCGTGGTTGCGCCGGACCGGGAGCCCGGGAGACTGGCCCGGTGACCACCGGCACCCCTTCCTCCGACCAGCAGGCCACCGGCGGGACGGCGGCCGAGCCACCGCGCATCCCGGTCGGGGTCCTGGGCGCGCGGGGCCGGATGGGCACCGAGGTCGTCAAGGCGATCAACGCCGCCGACGACCTGGAGCTGGTGGCGATGGTCGACGAGGGCGACTGGCTCTTCAACGTCGCCGACGCCGGCGCGCAGGTGGTCGTGGACTTCACCCGCCCGGACGTCGTCATGGACAACATCCGCTTCTGCATCGACCAGGACATCTCCTGTGTCGTGGGCACGACCGGCTTCGACGAGCAGCGCCTGGCCACCGTGGCCGAGTGGCTCGAGCCCAAGCCCGACATCGGTGTCGTTATCGCCCCCAACTTCGGCATCGGGGCGATCCTGCTCATGCGCTTCGCGCAGGAGGCCGCGCGCTTCTACCCCTCGACGGAGATCGTCGAGCTGCACCACCCGAACAAGGTCGACGCCCCCTCGGGCACGGCCGTCCGCACCGCCGGGCTGGTGGCCGCCGCCCGTCGCGCCGCCGGCCTGCCGCCGTCCCCGGACGCGACCACCGACTCGCTGCCCGGTGCCCGCGGTGCCGACGTCGACGGGATCGCCGTCCACGCGGTCCGGCTCACCGGCCTGGTCGCGCACCAGGAGGTCCTCATGGGGGCCGCCGGCGAGACGCTGACCCTGCGGCACGACTCCTACGACCGGTCCTCCTTCATGCCCGGCGTGCTCCTGGCGGTCAGAGAGGTCGGCGGCCGCCCCGGTCTGACCGTCGGCCTGGAGTCCTTCCTCGGACTCTGAGCGGGCTGCGGGGGTGTGACGGAGACCCCGTGTGCACGGCCCCCCGGACTCGTGTACTGTCTTCTTCGCGCCGGACGGAGCCCGCGAGGGCCACGGAGACCACCCCCAGGGTGCAGAGCTCCGGAGGACGGCGTAGAGTCGGACAAGCCGCGATCGACGAAGCCCGGAAGGGTGGAGTTGGTGTGCGTCCGTTCCTTGAGAACTCAACAGCGTGCCGAAAGTCAGTGCCAAGTAACACATCCCCGTGGCCTGGTCGGTTGTCCGGTC
>NZ_JBJGYX010000090.1:0-13440 GCF_054050195.1 Geodermatophilus sp. SYSU D00710 | reverse complement strand
CCGCCCCGCGCGCATGGAGCGGCCCCCCCCCGCCCCCCCGCCCCCCCCCCCCCCCCCCCCCCCCCCCCCCCCCCCCCCCCCCCCCCCCCCCCCCCCCCCCCCCCCCGCCGAGTCGGCGCGGGCCAACCGCGGCTGGTGGGACGCCGCGGCGCCGGCCTACCTCGCCGAGCACGGCTCCGACCTCGGCGACGTCGACTTCCTGTGGTGCCCGGAGGGCCTGCGCGAGGCCGACGCGCACCTGCTCGGCGACGTCGCCGGGCGGCGGGTGCTCGAGGTCGGCTGCGGCTCGGCGCCCTGCGCCCGCTGGCTGCGCCGGGCGGGGGCCGACGTCGTCGCGCTGGACCTCTCGGCGGGCATGCTCGCCCGCGCCGCGGAACTGGGCCGGTCCACCGGCGTGACCGTGCCGCTGGTGCAGGCCGACGCGGGCGCGCTGCCGCTGGCCGGGGCGTCGTTCGACGTCGTCTGCTCGGCGTTCGGCGGACTGCCGTTCGTGGCCGACGTCGAGGGCGCGCTGGCGGAGGTCGCCCGGGTGCTCCGGCCGGGCGGGCGGCTCGCCGCGTCGGTCAACCACCCGTTCCGCTGGCCGCTGCCGGACTCGCCCGACCCCGCCGACCTGCGGATCACGTCCTCGTACTTCGACCGCCGGCCCTACGTGGAGACCGACGGCGCGGGCCGCACCGTCTACGTCGAGCACCACCGCACCGTCGGCGACTGGGTGCGCGCCGTCGTCGGGGCCGGGCTGGTCCTCGACGACCTGGTGGAGCCGGAGTGGACGCCGGGGCGCACGCAGGAGTGGGGTCAGTGGTCACCCGCCCGCGGGGCACTGGTCCCCGGCACGCTCATCCTGGTCGCGCACCGCCCCTGACCGCGGGCGCCGCACCGGCCGGGGCGGACACCGGCCGCACGTCGCGGGCGCCGGAGAGGGTGTGGCCGCCGTCGCAGACCAGGGCCAGGTGGACCCGCTCGCCGCAGTCGCGGTGCCGCAGCTCCAGCGGCGCCTCGCCGTCCCCGGCCACGTACCGGTCGCCCCACTCCATGAGGGCCACCAGGGCCGGGTAGAGGTCGAGGCCCTTCTGCGTCAGCCGGTACTCGTGCCGCTGCCGCTCCCCCTGCGCCTGGTACGGGACCCGCCGCAGGATCCCCTCGACCACCAGCGTGTTCAGCCGGTCGGTCAGCACCGCCCGGGGCGCGCCGAGCACCCGCTGGAAGTCGGCGAACCGGCGCACGCCGAGGAACGCCTCGCGCAGGACCAGCAGGCTCCACTTCTCACCGACGACGGCCAGCGTGCCCGCGACGGAGCACCGCGACCGGTCCAGCAGGGCTTCGCTCACCGGGCCAGCATACCGCGCTGAGTTCGCTTGACGAACTGACTCGGCAGGAGCACAGTTCATCTCACGAACCCAGGAGGTCGGGATGGACGTGACCGTGGACACCAGGCCCGTGCGACCGGACGACGGCCCGCGCTTCTGCCGGCTGTGGGACCGGCTCTCGCCCGAGACGATCTACCGCCGCTTCCACGCACCGCTGCGCCGGCCGCCGTTCGGCGCCGCGCGGCTCGTGGAGGTCGACCACGACCTGCGCGAGGCACTGGTCGCGGTCGTCGGCGGCGAGGTGGTCGGGGTCGCGCGCTACGACCGCTCCCCCGACGACCCCGCCACCGCCGACGTCGCCGTGGTCGTCGAGGACGGCTGGCAGGGCGTCGGCGTCGGCCGCCAGCTGCTCGGCGAGCTGACCGAGCTGGCCGCCCGGCGCGGCGTCCGCACCCTCACCGCCGACGTCCAGGCCGACAACGACCGCATGGTCGGGCTGGTCCGCCGGCTCCTGCCGGGCGCCGAGCTCACCCCCGCCGACGGCGTCTACGCCGTGCGGAGCCCCCTGACCGGCGCGCCGCTGCCCGCGGCCGCCTGACCCGAGAGGAACCTCCCGTGTCCCGACTGCGCACCACTCTCGCCGACCGCCGCCGCCTCCGGGCCCGCCTGCGCGAGGAGCGCGCCCTCGAGCGGCTGCTCACCCGGGCACCGACCGTCGAGTCGGTGCACGAGCTGCAGGCCATCGCCGCCCGCCGCTGAGGGCACACTGGCCGGGTGACCGGGGGCGACGAGGCGGCCTTCCGCCGCTTCGTCGCCGCCGAGCGCGACGGGCTCCTGCGCGAGGCGCTGCGGCTGACCGGCGACCCGGCCCGGGCCGAGGACGCCGTCCAGGCCGCGCTGGCCACGACCCGGGTCCGGTGGGGCCGCCGCGGCGCCGACCCCGCCGACACCGCGGCCGACGCCCTCGCCGACGCCGCCGGCCCGCGGGGCCTGCTGGGCGGCGCGGCGCAGGTGGTCGAGTCGCTCGACGACCCCCCGGTCCCCCCGCCCGGCCCGCCGCCGCGGTGGCGGCTGGACACCGACGCCGCCGTCGCCGACGCGCTGGCCCGCGCCCGCCGGCACCGCAGGCGGCGCGCCGGGGCCGCCGTCGCCGCCCTCGCCGCCGCGGCCCTCGCCGTCCCCCAGGTGCTCCCGCTCGGTCCCGGCGCCGCCCCCCGCGCGGACCGCGGCACCGCCGCCCCGGACGCCGCGCCCGTGCTCACCGGGCCGACCCGCGGCTCGCTCGCCGCCGACACCGCCTTCCTCGACTCGGTGCGGCGGGTGGACTGGGGCCCGCTGGACCCGCCGCCGGCGGCGGCGCGCGGCGTGGTCCTCGCCACCGACACCCCGCACGGCCGGGTGGTGCTCCTGGCCGGGACCGCCGAGGGCGACGGCCGCGGCGTGTGGCTGACCGGCCCGGTGGGCGCGGCGGCGGACGCGCTGACCCCGTACGCGCCGGGGCCGCTGCAACCGAACCGGCCGGCGGCCCTGGTCGTCGGCGGTCCGGGGCCGGCGTCCCTCGTGGTCGTGGTCGCCCGCGGGGACGAGGTGGAGGTGTCGCCCCGGCTGGAGGTCGGCCCGCGCGGCACACCCGGCCGGACCTACCGGCCGGTGCCGGCCGACGACGGCGTCGCGGTGACCACCGTCCCCACGACGCCGCTCGGCGCGGGCACCAGCGTCCGGGTGCTGCACGACGGGGACCCGGTGCACCACGCCGCGGTGCCCGCGCCCGCGCTGCCGGCCGGGACCGCCGACCTGCCGCCGCTGGAGCCGCTGCGTCCGGCCGCCACCCGTCCCGCTCCGCGGCTGGTCGCCGAGGCGCTCACCGAGGTCGCCGTCCCGCTGGGCGCTGAGCCGGCCGTGCTCGAGCCGCGGCTGCTGTGGGCGGGCGCCCTGCCGATGGACGACGTGCCGGGGAGCGTGGCCGTCGTCGTGGCACGCAGCCCGGAGGGCGGCCTGGTCGTCACCACCCGGGCGGGTCAGGTCGGGCCCGGCGGCGGGGGACGCACCGTGCCGTGCGGGGTGGACACCCCACCGGGGACGACCGACGTGGCCGGCCTGGTCGTGGCGCGGGTCTGCGACCTCTCCTCCCCGGAGACCGAGCCCTCGGACCAGGGCCGCTGGCTGGTCGTCACCGCGCCGGCCGAGGCGGTGGCCGCGGACGTCCTGGACGGGTGGGGCACCGTGCTGGCCACCCTCCCGCTCGCCGACGGCGGCGCGACCGCCCTGCTGCCGGACCGCGCGCGCGAGGTGCGCACCGTCGACGCCGCCGGCCGCGTGCTCACCGAGGTCACGATCGGCGCCGCCCCGACGACGCCGTTCGGCGGGTGACGTGCCGGAACGGCCACCCAGGGCCCCGCGCTCAGCGCGCGGGCAGGTGCCGGCCCCCGACCAGCGGCAACCCGGCGACGAGGACGCCGGCGCCGGCCGAGGCCCACAGGGCTGCGCCGGGACCGCCGTGGTCGATCAGGGCGCCACCGACGGCCGAGCCGAGGGCGATGCCCGCGAAGACGCTCACGCCGAGCCAGGTGTAGGCCTCGGTCAGGTTCCGGGCCGGCACGACCAGCCGTACCAACGTGTTGCCCGTGATCAGGGTCGGGGCGTTCGCCGTACCGGCGGCGATCAGCGCCACCGTCGTCGCCAGGAGCGACCCCGACCCCGCGGCGACGGCGACCAGGACCGCGCCGGCGGCCATCGCAGCGGCGCTGACCCGGAACCGGGTCGCCGGGGCGGTCCGCCACGTCCTGGCCCCGTACAGGACGCCGGCCGCGAGGCTGCCGGCCGCCCACAGTCCGAGCATGGTCCCGGCCGCTCCTGGCGCCTGCTGCTGGCTCGACAGAGCGACGACCCCGACCTCGACGAAGCCGAACAGCGCCCCGATCGCCGCGGAGGTGCCGACCAGCAGGAGCAGTCCGGCGTTGGTGAGGGTCGAGCCGTGCCGGACCGGCGCGCCGTGCTCCCCGAGCTCACCGGTTCCGGCCGGTCCGGTCAGGTGACGGGCCGGTTCCGTGCGGCGCTGCGCGAGGAACAGCCCGGTGCCCACGACGCCCAGCCCGAGCGCGGTGAGCAGCCCGGCCGCCGGGGCGACGGCGGTCGCCAGGAGCGTGACCAGTACCGGATCGACGACGAACACCGCCTCCTCGACCAGCGACTCCAGTGCCAGGGCACGCTCCAGCTGCGACGGGTCGTCCAGCAGCGCCGTCCACCGGGCTCGCGCGAGGGCGCCCGCCTGCGGCAACGAGCCACCCACGACCAGCGCCGTACCGACCAGGAGCCAGGTCGGCGCGCCGGGCACGCGGAGCACCGACACGTAGCCCGTCGGCCTGGCAGCGGCCACGTCACACCCCTCGCCCGCTGATCCGGCGCCGCGCTCCACGTCGCCCACGCGAGCGGGGCGTGGGGGTGGTCGTTCCTAGTGGGCGGCGGCGTCCCAACTACGGCCCACGCCGACCGACACCTCCAGCGGCACCGACAGCTGCGCCGCCCCGGCCATCTCCCGGCGGACGACCGCCTCCAGCGCCTCCCGCTCCCCCGGCGCCACCTCGAGGACGAGCTCGTCGTGCACCTGCAGCAGCATCCGCGAGGACAGGCCCTCGGCCTCGATCGCCCGCTCGACGCCGAGCATGGCGACCTTCATGACGTCGGCCGCCGACCCCTGGATCGGGGCGTTGAGCGCCATCCGCTCGGCCATCTGCCGCCGCTGCCCGTTGTCGCTGGTCAGGTCGGGCAGGTAGCGCCGCCGGCCCAGCGTGGTCTCGGTGTAGCCGCGCAGCCGCGCCTCCTCGACGACGCCGTCGAGGTAGTCGCGGATCCCCCCGAAGCGCTCGAAGTAGGCGTGCATCTGGCCGCGCGCCTCCTCCGGGGTGATCCGCAGCTGCTGCGCGAGCCCGTAGGCGCTCAACCCGTAGGCCAGGCCGTAGCTCATCGCCTTGATCCGGCGGCGCATCTCCGGGTCGACCTGGTCGATCGGGATGTCGTAGGCCCGCGAGGCGACGAAGGAGTGCAGGTCCTCCCCCGAGGTGAACGCCTCGATCAGCCCGGCGTCCTCGGACAGGTGCGCCATCAGCCGCATCTCGATCTGGCTGTAGTCGGCCGTCATCAGCGACTCGTGGCCCGGCCCGACGACGAACGCCTGCCGGATGCGGCGGCCCTCGGCGGTGCGGATCGGGATGTTCTGCAGGTTCGGGTCGATCGAGGACAGCCGGCCGGTGGCGGCGATGGTCTGCTGGAACGTCGTGTGGATGCGCCCGCCGTCGTCGACCATCGGGATCAGCCCGTCGATGACCGTGCGCAGCCGGGTGACGTCGCGGTGGCGCAGCAGGTGCTCGAGGAAGGGGTGGCCGGTCTGCGCCAGCAGCCAGGTCAGCGCGTCGGCGTCGGTGGTGTACCCGCTCTTGATCTTCTTGGTCTTGGGCAGGCCGAGCTCGTCGAACAGCACGGTCTGCAGCTGCTTGGGCGAGCCGAGGTTGATCTCCCGGCCGATGACCGCGTAGGCCTCGGCGGCCGCGGCCGCGACGCCGTCGGCGAACTCCCGCTGCAGCTCGGTGAGCAGGTCCATGTCGACGGCGATGCCTCGCTGCTCCATCCGGGCCAGCACCCGGGTCAGCGGCAGCTCGAGCTGGTCGAGCAGGTGGTCCCCGCCCTTCTGGCCGAGCACCTGCTCGAGGGCGTCGGAGAGGTCGTTGACCGCGACGGCCTTGAGGACGTCGGCGTGCGCGGCCTCCGCGGCCAGGTCGGCCTCGCTCGGGCCCATGCCGTCCAGGGTCAGCTGCGCCTCGGGGGCCGCGTCGTCCTTGAGCTCGCGGCGCAGGTAGCGCACCGCCAGGTCGGCGAGGTCGAACGAGCGCTGACCGGGCGTGGCGAGGTAGGCCGCGAGCGCGGTGTCGCTGACCAGGCCCTGCAGGTCCCAGCCGCGGGCCCACACCGCCAGCAGCGGGCCCTTGACGTCGTGGGCAACCTTCTCGGTGGCGGGGTCGGCCAGCCAGCCGGCCAGGGCCTGCTCGTCGGCGGGGTCGAGACCGGGGCCCAGGTCGACGAAGACGGCGTGGTCGTCGGCGGCGGCCAGCGCGATGCCGGCCAGCTCGCCGGTACCCCGGCCCCACGTCCCGCGGAGGACCAGCCCGGTGCGGCCGGTGCGCGCATGCGCGTCGAGCCAGGCGCCCAGCCCGCCGGCGGGGACGTCGTCGGCGGTGACGTCGAACCCGCCCTCGACCTCCGGCTCGGCGCTGCTCAGCGTGGCGAACAGCCGGTCGCGCAGCACGCGGAACTGCAGGTTGTCGAAGAGGGTGTGCACCTCGTTGCGGTCCCACGCGCGCAGCGCGAGGTCCTGCGGGGCGACGTCGAGGGGCACCGAGCGGTCGAGCTCGGTGAGCCGCCGGTTCTGCAGCACCGAGGACAGGTGCTCGCGCAGCTTCTCGCCGACCTTGCCCTTGACCGTGTCCACCCGGTCGACCAGCTCGTCGAGGGAGCCGTACTCGCGGACCCACTTGGCCGCGGTCTTCTCCCCGACGCTCGGGATGCTGGGCAGGTTGTCGCTCGGGTCGCCCCGCAGCGCGGCGAAGTCGGGGTACTGCTGCGGCGTCAGGCCGTACTTGGCCTCGACCTCCTCCGGCGTGAACCGGGTCAGGTCGGAGACGCCCTTGCGCGGGTACAGGACGGTGACGTGCTCGCCGACCAGCTGCAGCGCGTCGCGGTCGCCGGTGCAGATGAGCACGTCCATGCCCTGGGCGACGGCCTGCACGGTGAGCGTGGCGATGACGTCGTCGGCCTCGTAGCCCGGCGCGGTGACCGCCGGGATCCGCAGCGCCGCCAGGACCTCCTGGATGAGGCTCACCTGGCCGCGGAAGTCGGTCGGGCTCTCGGTGCGGTTGGCCTTGTACTCGGCGTAGATCTCGCTGCGGAAGGTCTGCCGGCCGACGTCGAAGGCCACCGCGAGGTGCGTGGGCTGCTCGTCGCGCAGCACGTTGATCAGCATCGAGGTGAAGCCGTACACGGCGTTGGTCGGCTGGCCCGTCGTGGTGGAGAAGTTCTCGACCGGGAGCGCGAAGAAGGCCCGGTAGGCCAGCGAGTGCCCGTCGAGCAGCAGCAGCCGCGGCCGCTGCTCCGGCGAGGAGGGCTGGACGGCGGGCGCGGGGGTGGCAACCGGAGCGGACATCACCCGTGATCCTAGGTGCGGGCCACGACGTTCCCGGCCCCGGCGGACCGGGCTGACTACCGTGCCGGGGCGTGAGCACCCCTCCCCCGGACTGGCTCCCGCCGAGCGCCGCCAGCCCCCTCGACGACAAGCTGGGCATCGAGATCGTCGACTTCGCCCCCGACCGGCTGGTGGCCACGATGCCCGTCGAGGGCAACCAGCAGCCCTTCGGCCTGCTGCACGGCGGCGCGACCTGCTCGCTGGTGGAGACGATCGGCTCCTGGGCGGCGCTGATCAACGCCGGGCCGGGGCGGCGGGCCGTCGGCGTGGAGCTCAACGCGAGCTACCTGCGCGCGGCCACCTCGGGCACGGTCACCGCCGTCTGCACCCCGGCCCGCGTCGGGCGGACGCTGTCGACCTTCCTCGTCGAGGTCACCGACGAGCGCGGCCGCACCACCGCCACCGCCCGGCTGACCTGCGCGATCCTCCCCGCCTAGCTCACCCGTCGGCGGCGGCGGTGACCACGGGCACCGGCCGGGGCGGCAGCGGACGCCGCCGCGGCAGGCGGCGCGGCAGGGGCAGCCCGCCGCGCTGCCAGGTCGCCAGGGCCCGGGCCAGCGTCTCCCGCGGCACGATCCGGCGGGTGGTCAGCGGCGCGAAGCCCATCCGCGCGAAGAAGCGCTGCCGCTCGGCCTCGTGCCCGCCCACCGCGGCCACCACGTGCAGCGCCCCGAGCTCCCCGGCGTAGGCCGCCGCGGCGGCCAGCAGCGCGGTGCCCGCGCCCCGGCGCCGGTGGTCGCGGTGGACGACCAGGTTGTCGACGGTGACCTGCGGGACGCCGAGCACGGTCGACAGCGGGTCCAGCCCCAGGACGGCGAGACCGACGACCACCTCACCGGCCGAGGCGGCACCCGGTGCGTTGGCGCCCGGGAGGACGGCGAGGACCACGCGGTGACCGGGGTCGGTCAGCAGCCGGCGGAACCCCACCGCGGCGGCCGCTCCCGGGGTCTGCCCGGTCAGGACGCCCTCGGCGTGCGCCTCGGCCCGGTGCTGGCGCACCAGCGCGAGGACCGAGGGCAGGTCGTCGGGACGCGCCGTGCGCGTCGTGACGCGGGACCACTGACCGGTTGCTGGCACGGGAGCCCTCCCTGGACGGTGCCGGGATCGTCCACCCCGCGCGGCCCAGACCCCTTCCGACGCGCCGGGATGGGACGGGTGTGGCGTCGGCCGGCGGGTCCCCGGAGGTCGCGCTCAGGTCACAGCTCGGCGTCGGGGGGTGGGCAGGCGAGGGTGCTGGGTTACCGTCACGCCCCACCGCACGCTGTGACGGTGGGCACGAGCGTGCCCGTCGGTCACCGCCCACCACGAGCACTGCCACGACCAGGGAGGTTGTGTGAGGCACCCGTCAGCCACTGCCGGGCCACCTCGGCCGCACCGGAGCGCGATCCGCCCGGGCCCGGGGGCCGCCCGCAGGGTGCTGCTCCGGCTCCTGCTGGTCCTCGTCGCCGCCACCGGGCTCGCCGTGCTGGTCCCAGGCGTCGCGAGCGCCGAGGGCGAGCAGGTCATCGGCACGCTGCAGACCAGCCGGTCCGGCCCCATCGAGGGCATCGAGGTGACGGTCACCACCGCCGCCGGTGACGAGGTCGACAGCGTCGAGACCGACGAGGAGGGCCGCTTCGCCATCGACGTCCCCGGTCCTGGCCAGTACACCGTCGCCATCGACGCCGACTCGTTGCCCGAGGGCGTCGTCATCACCGGCGAGGACAGCCGCACCGTCACCGTCGACACCGGACGGCGGCAGCCGGTGCAGTTCGGCCTGAACGACGGCAGCACCGGCGGTGGCGGCGGCAACGTCCGAGCCATCCAGCTGCTGGTCGACGGGCTGCGCTTCGGCCTGTTGATCGCGGTGTGCGCGGTCGGCCTGTCGCTGATCTTCGGCACCACCGGGCTGACCAACTTCGCGCACGGCGAGCTGGTCACGATCGGTGCGGTGTTCGCCTGGTGGGTCAACACCGGTCTCGGCGTGCCGCTCCTCCCGGCGGCGATCATCGCCATCATCGGAGGCGCCGCGTTCGGTGCGCTCAACGAGCTGGGCCTGTGGCGCCCGCTGCGCCGCCGCGGCACCGGCCTGGTCGCCGCGCTCGTCGTCTCGATCGGCCTGTCGCTGGTGCTGCGCTACCTCATCCAGATCCTCTACGGCGGGTCCTCGAACCCGTACCAGGGCCTGGGCACCTCCAGGGCAGTGGACTACGGACTGTTCCGCCTCACCAACCAGTCGCTGGTGTCGATCGTCATCTCCGTCGTCGTGCTGGTCCTGGTCGCGGTCATGCTGCAGCGCACCAAGATCGGCAAGGCCATGCGGGCCGTCTCCGACAACCGCGACCTGGCCGCGTCCTCGGGCATCAACGTCAACCGGGTGATCCTGGTGGTCTGGATGATGGGCGGTGGGCTGGCCGCCCTCGGCGGCGTGCTGCTCGGGTTGTCCGACCAGGTCCGCTGGGACATGGGCTTCCAGTTGCTGCTGCTCATGTTCGCCGGCGTCACCCTCGGCGGGCTCGGCACCGCCTACGGCGCCCTGGTGGGCAGCGTCATCGTCGGCGTCTTCGTCCAGATGTCGACGCTCGTGATCCCCAACGACGTCAAGTACGTCGGCGGGCTGCTGCTCCTCATCGTCATCCTCGTCATCCGGCCCCAGGGGATCCTGGGCAGCCGCACCCGGATCGGCTGAGCCATGGGCGACCTCGTCAACGCACTCGCCGTCGCCGGCAAGTCGGCGCTCGGCTTCCAGGCGGTGTTCTTCGCACTGCTGGCCATCGGCCTCAACGTGCACTTCGGCTACACCGGACTGCTCAACTTCGGCCAGATCGGATTCGCCCTGCTCGGCGGCTTCGGCATCGCCGTCTCCGTCTCCCAGTGGGGCTGGAACTTCTGGGTCGGGGTGGTCGTCGGCCTCGTGGCGGCCGTCGTGCTCGCGCTGCTGCTGGGTCTGCCGACCCTGCGGCTGCGGGCGGACTACCTGGCGATCGCCACCATCGCGGCGGCGGAGGGGCTGAGACTGCTCTTCCGGTCGGTGTCGGCCAGCGAGGTCACCGGTGGCACCCGCGGCCTGGCGGCCTTCAACGGTGACTTCATCGCCCTGGCCCCCTGGGACACCGCGACGCGCTACCGCATCCTCGGCACCAGCTGGTCCGGCGGGGAGCTGTGGGTGGCACTGGTCGGCTGGGTGCTCGTCGCCCTGCTGTGCGTGCTCGTCTGGCTGCTCGTGCGCAGTCCCTGGGGCCGCGTGCTCAAGGCGATCCGCGAGGACGAGGATGCCGTGCGCGCCCTCGGCAAGAACGTCTACCTGTACAAGATGCAGTCGCTCGTCCTCGGCGGTGTGATCGGCGCCTTCGGTGGCATGTTCTACGTGGTGGGTACCGGCGCGGCGAACCCGGACCAGTTCCAGAACGCCAACACCTTCCTGGCGTACGCCGCCCTGATCCTCGGCGGCGCCGGGCGCGTCCTCGGTCCGGTGGTGGGCGCGATCATCCTGCTGTTCGTGATCCAGTTCGCCGACACCGGCCTGCGGCTCCTCATCGACAACGGGATCATCCCCGAGGGGCTGCTCTCCTCGACCGACGTGGCGCAGATCCGGTTCGTGCTGGTGGGCCTGGGTCTGATGCTGCTGCTGATCTTCCGGCCACAGGGCATCTTCGGCGACCGACGAGAGGTGATGCTCGATGCGCGCTGACCACAACCCCCACGGCGCCTCGGCGTCGGGGGCGTCGGGGGCGTCGGGGGCCTCGGGTGCTTCGTCGTCCGGCGCAGGCGCCTCGGCCTCCGGCGCGTCGGAGTCCGGAGCCTCCCTGCAGAAGCCGGGCACCTGGCAGCGTGGGGACGCCCCGCAGCGGCTGGCGCAGACGGCGCTGCGGGACGTCCCCTGGGAGGTCGGCGTCGCCAAGCCCGACCCGGCGATCGTCGTCGACGGCGTGACCCGCACCTTCGGCGGTCTGACGGCGGTCGCCGTCGACCACCTCGAGGTGCAGCGCGGCGGCATCACCGGCCTGATCGGGCCCAACGGCGCCGGCAAGACGACGCTGTTCAACCTGCTGACCGGCTTCGACCAGCCCAACACCGGCACCTGGTCGTTCGACGGCCGGCCGCTGGGCAAGCTCGCCCCGCACCAGGTGGCCCGACTCGGCGTCGTCCGCACCTTCCAGCTCACCAAGGCGCTGTCCCGGCTCACCGTGCTGCAGAACATGCTGCTCGGCGCGCAGGGGCAGCGCGGCGAGAGCTTCTTGCGCGCCCTGGTCCCCGGCACCTGGCGGACGCAGGAGCGGGACAACACCGCGAAGGCCATGGACCTGCTGCGGCGGTTCAAGCTCGACGCCAAGAAGGACGACTTCGCCGGCACGCTCTCCGGTGGTCAGCGCAAGCTGCTGGAGATGGCGCGGGCGCTGATGAGCGACCCGAAGGTCGTCATGCTCGACGAGCCGATGGCCGGCGTGAACCCGGCGCTCACCCAGAGCCTGCTCGGCCACGTCAAGGACCTCCGTGAGGAGGGCATGACGGTGATCTTCGTCGAGCACGACATGGACGTCGTCCGGGACATCAGCGACTGGGTGGTCGTCATGGCCGCCGGCAGGGTCATCGCCGAGGGCCCGCCGGAGTCGATCAGCCAGAACCAGGCCGTGGTCGACGCCTACCTCGGTGCCCACCACGACGCCCCGCTCACCGTCGAGGAGGAGGACCAGGTCCTCGCCGAGGCCGAACGCAGGATCGCCGCGGAGGAGAACGTCCCCCAGGGCGATGTCATCAGCTCGGACGTCGAGCGCGAGGGGAACGATCGATGAGCGAGCCGCTGTTCGAGGTCGACGAATCGGGCGAGGGCCTGACGCGGGCGGAGGAAGCGGCGTCGTCGACGGAGCTGTCCCCCGCCGAGAAGGCGGCCACCCGCGAGGAGCACCTGCGCCTCGCCGAGGGTGCGCTGGTGCGTGCCGACGACCTCGTCGCGGGCTACGTACCCGGCGTCAACATCCTGCGCGGCTGCGACTTCTACCTGCAGGACGGCGAGCTCGTCGGCATCATCGGGCCGAACGGTGCCGGCAAGTCCACGCTGCTCAAGACGCTGTTCGGGCTCATCCCGGTGCGCTCGGGCTCGGTGAAGCTGCGCGGGGAGGACATCACCTCCGCGCCGGCGCACCGACTGGTGTCACTCGGGGTCGGATACGTCCCGCAGAACAACAACGTGTTCCCCTCGCTGACCATCGAGGAGAACATGCAGATGGGCGTCTACCTGCGGTCGAAGACGTTCAAGGAGCGGTTCGACTACGTCATCGACCTGTTCCCGCTGCTCGGTGAGCGGCGCAAGGGCAAGGCCGGGTCGCTGTCGGGCGGCGAGCGGCAGATGGTCGCCATGGGCCGGGCGCTGATGATGGACCCCTCGGTCCTGCTGCTCGACGAGCCGTCGGCCGGCCTCTCCCCCGCCTACCAGGACGAGGTCTTCATCCGCTGCCGGCGGATCAACGCCACCGGCGTCTCGATCATCATGGTCGAGCAGAACGCCCGCCGGTGCCTGCAGATCTGCGACCGCGGCTACGTGCTCGACCAGGGCCGCAACGCCTACACCGACACCGGCCAGTCGCTGATGACCGACCCGAAGGTGATCGAGCTCTACCTGGGGACCCTCGCCAAGGCGCAGTGACCCCTGGAGGGCCTGCCCTCCCGAACGGCGACGAGGCCGGCGTCCCCCCGGGGACGCCGGCCTCGCTCGTGTGCGCCGGCCTCGCCGTGCGCGCCGGCCTCGCCGTGCGCGCCGGTCCGGGCCGGGACGTGCGGTGCCGCGCGGACCGACGGCGGCGCCGTCCCCACCGCGCGGGGGGGGGGGGGGGGGGGGGGGGGGGGGGGGGGGGGGGGGGGGGGGGGGGGGGGGGGGGGGGGGGGGGCCGGGGGGGGGGGGGGGGGGGGGGCCGCGCGGCT
>NZ_JBJGYX010000089.1:0-13543 GCF_054050195.1 Geodermatophilus sp. SYSU D00710 | reverse complement strand
CCGCCGGACGTAGCCGCGACCCTGGCCTAATTGCCTCCCAAACACCCCCAGGTTCTCGCCCCCGGTAAGGAACACGTCGACCGACCCGGCCTCCCCGGACAGCCCGATGCTGCGGCGGACCGCGTCGGGCTGCTCCCGGACGTCGAACCCGGCCACCCGGCCGGTGCCGCTGGTGGGCACGCTGAGCGTGGTCAGCATCCGCACCAGCGTGGTCTTGCCGGCGCCGTTGGGGCCGAGCAGCCCCAGGACCGTCCCCGTGGGGACGACGAAGCTCACGCCGTCGACGGCGCGGTTGTCTCCGAAGTGCTTGGTCAGGTCGATCGCCTCGACCGCGGGTGGGACGTTCATACCGCCTCCTGGTCCCGGGGTGCCGTCGGTCGCGCGGAGGGGGGTTCCGGCGGGGTCACCCCGACAGCATGGGACCTGCAGTGCACCTGAGGGCAACGACATTTCCCGGTGACCGCCGGCCCGCCCCGCGGCCGGTCCGGCCGCTCGCGCTGCACCCCAGCCGGTTGCGTGCAATCGTCGTCCCCGGACGGCCGGTACCCCTCGGCGTGACGACCCCGCGCCACCTGATCGCCCGGCCTCCGGACGTCGAGGTGGTGCCCGCGTGGACGTGGTCGAGCTCTCCCGCTTCCAGTTCGCCTCGACCAGCATCTTCCACTTCTTCTTCGTCTCGCTGACCGTGGGCCTGGCGTTCCTCATCGCGGTCATGGAGACCATCGCCTACCGCCGGTCAGACCGGCGCGAGGTCTACGGGAAGATGACCAACTTCTTCGGTCACCTCTTCCTCATCAACTTCGCCGTCGGCGTGGTGACCGGCATCGTGCAGGAGTTCCAGTTCGGGATGAACTGGAGCCAGTACTCCTACTTCGTCGGCAACATCTTCGGGGTCCCGCTGGCCCTCGAGGTGCTCATGGCCTTCTTCCTCGAGAGCACCTTCATCGGGCTGTGGTGGTTCGGCAAGGACCGGCTCAAGCCGTGGATGCGGCTGGCCAGCATCTGGCTGGTCGCCATCGGCACCCAGATCAGCGCCTTCTGGATCGTGCTGGCCAACGCCTGGATGCACCACCCGGTCGGCTACGAGGTCGTCGACGGGCAGGCCCGGCTCACCGACTTCGCCGCCGTCGTCTTCAACTACAAGGCCTGGCTGTACTTCGCCCACGTCCAGGGCAGCGCCTGGGTGGTGGCGGCCTTCTTCGTGCTGGGCATCAGCGCCTACCACCTGCTGCGGAGGCAGGACCCCGACGTGTTCTCCCGGGCGCTGCGGATCGGGTTGGTCTTCGCCGCCGTCGGCACCGTCTTCTCGGTGTTCAGCGGGCACACCGCGGCCCAGGTGTCCCGGGAGGACCAGCCGATGAAGTTCGCGGCCATGGAGGCGCAGTGGGAGACCTCGGACTCCCCGGCGCCGTGGTCGCTGATCGCCGTCATCGACCAGACGGCCCGGGAGAACTCGTTCAGCCTCGAGATCCCCTACGTCGGCTCGATCCTGGCCTACAACAGCCTCGAGGGCCGCTACGAGGGCATCAACCAACTGGAGGAGGAGTACGACGCCGCCTACGGCGAGGACGACTACACCCCGCCGGTGGCCTGGGTGTACTGGTCCTTCCGGATCATGGTCGCCATCGGGTCGCTGCTGCTGGCGACGGCGTTCCTCGGGCTCTTCCTGTGGTGGCGGCGCAAGCGGGGGCTCGACAGCACCCGCTGGTTCCTCCGGGCGCTGGTCTGGTTCATCCCGCTGCCCTGGATCGCCAACTTCACCGGGTGGATCGTCACCGAGATGGGCCGCCAGCCGTTCATGGTCTACGGCGAGCTCACCGTCACCGAGGGCGTGAGCGCCAACACCGCCGGGGAGGTGCTCGCCGGCCTGGTCGGCCTGTGGGCGGTCTACCTCGCCCTCATCGGGCTCGACGTCTACCTGCTCAGCGTCACCGCCCGCGCCGGCATCCACCGCAAGCCCGAGGCCCAGCTGGTCTCCGCGCCGGCCCCGGACTACGAGGGCGCCGGGTTCCAGGGGTACGAGAAGAGGGACTGACGGTGGACCTCGTCACGCTGTGGTTCTGGCTGATCGCGCTGACGTTCACCCTCTACTTCTTCCTGGAGGGCTTCGACTTCGGCGTCGACATCCTGCGGCCGACGCTGGCGCGCACCGAGGCCGAGGAGCGGGCGCTCACCGGCACCATCGGGCCGTTCTGGGACGGCAACGAGGTCTGGGTCATCGCCGCCGCCGGGCTGATGTTCTCCACCTTCCCGCTCTGGTACGGCGCGGTCTTCAGCGGCATGTACCCGCTGTTCGTGCTCATCCTGCTGGCGCTGCTGCTGCGCGGGGTGTCCTTCGAGTACCGCAACCAGGTCGACAGCGAGCGCTGGCGCTCCTTCTGGGACTGGATGTCCTTCGGCGGCAGCGTGGTCCCCTCGTTCCTGTGGGGTGTGATCATGGCCAAGCTCATCGAGGGGCTGCCGGTGAACGCCGAGGGCCGCGTCGAGGGCGGCTTCGCGGCGATGTTCACGCCGTTCTCGATCGTCGGCGGCGTCACCACGCTGCTGCTGTTCATGCTCCACGGCGCCAACTTCCTGCTGCTGCGCCTGCACACCGACACCGTGCTCTACCGGCGGGCCCGCCGGGCCGCGCTGCGCTGGGGGGCGCTGGCCACCGTGGCGATCGTGGGCTTCGTCGTCATGGGGTACGTCACCGAGGACCTGTTCGAGGACTTCGGCGTCGTGCCGTGGGCCTTCCCGGTCGCGGCGTTCCTCACCCTGGCCAGCATCTGGTGGGCGCTGGTGCGGCGCCGCGACGTGCTGGCGTTCACGATGAGCGGCCTGACCGTCCTGTTCGCCACCGTCACGGTGTTCATCGCCCTCTACACCCGCGGTGAGGTGCTGCCCTCGACGCTGCGGGCGGAGTACGGGCTCACCCTCGAGGAGTCGGCGGCCCAGGACTACACGCTGGTCCTGATGACCTGGGTCGGCGCGATCTTCCTGCCACTGATCATCGGCTACCAGATCTGGAACTACTACGTCTTCCGCGAGCGGGTGCGCCCCGACGAGGGCGCACTCAGCCACGGCTACTGATGGACCGCGGACCCACCGGCCGCCTGCTGGCGCTGCCCGCGTCACGCCGGCTGGTCACCCTGTGCGCCGTGCTCGGGGTGTTGGTCTGGGCGCTGCTGGTGGTGCAGTGGGCCCTGGTGGCCGCGGTCGTCAGCGCGGTGGTCACCGGCGCGGCGACGCCGGCGCAGACGTCCGGCGCCCTCGCCGGCGTCCTGGCCGCCTGGGGCGCCCGCGCCGGGCTGGCCGGGCTCCGCGACCGCGCCGCGGTCCGCACCTCGGCGCGGGTCCGGCGCGAGCTGCGCGCCGCGCTGCTGCGCACGCTCCTCGTCCTCGGCCCCGCCGCCGCGGCGGGGGAGCGCGCGGGTGAGCTGGTCACCACAGTCACCGAGGGGGTGGGCCGGCTCGACGGCGTCCTCGGCCGGTACCTGCCGGGTGCGGCGACGGCGGCCGTCGTCCCGCCGCTGGTGGCCGCCACCGTGCTCGTGCTCGACCCGGCCAGCGGCGGCCTGCTGCTGCTCACCGGCCCGCTGGTCCTGGTCTTCCTGTGGCTGACCGGCGCGCTCGCCGCGCGGTCCGCCCGCGCCTCGTGGGAGACCCTCGCCCAGCTGGGCGCGGTGCTGGTGGACACGCTGCGGGTGCTGCCCACGCTGGTCGCCTACGGCCGGGCCCGCGGCAGCGCCCGCTGGCTGGCCGGGGTCAGCGAGGCCCACCGCCGGAACACGATGCGGGTGCTGCGCACCGCGTTCCTCTCCGGCTTCGTGCTCGAGCTCGGCGCCGTGCTGTGCACGGCGCTGGTCGCCGTCACCGTGGGGGTGCGGCTGTTCCAGGGCGGACTGGACCTCGAGCGCGCGCTGCTGGTCCTGCTGCTCACCCCGGAGTTCTTCGCCCCGCTGCGCGCCCTGGGCGCCGACCGGCACGCGAGCCTGGAGGGCCGGCCGGCCGCCGAGCGGGTGTTCGCGCTGCTCGACACCCCCGCGCCCGCCCGCGGCACCCGCCCGGTCCCGCCCGGCGTGCCGCACCTCGCGCTGCGCGGTGTCACCGTCCGGTACGGCGACCGGGTGGCCCTCGACGGCGTCGACCTCGACCTTCCGCCGCTGTCCCGGACGGCGCTGGTCGGGCCCAGCGGCGCGGGCAAGACCACCGCCGTCCGGCTGCTGCTCGGGTTCCGCGCCCCCGACGCCGGCGCCGTGCTCGCCGACGGCGTCCCGCTGTCCGAGCTGGACCCCGACGCCTGGCGGGCGCGGGTCGCCTACGTCCCGGAGCGGCCGTGGCTGTCGCCGGGCACCGTCGCCGACAACGTGCGGCTGGGCCGCCCGGGCGCCGGCGACGCGGAGGTCGAGCAGGCGCTGCACCGGGCGGGGTTGCTGGACCTGGTCGCCCGGCTGCCGCAGGGCAGCGCCACGCCGCTGGGCGAGGACGCCGCGCGGCTGTCCGGCGGCGAGCGGGTGCGGCTGGCGCTGGCCCGCGCGTTCGTCAAGGACGCCCCCGTGCTGGTCCTCGACGAGCCCACCGGGCAGCTCGACGCGGCCACCGAGGCGGCGGTGCTGGCCGCCCTCGACGACCTCGCCCGCGGGCGCACCGTCGTCACCGTCACCCACCGGACGGCGCCGCTGGCCCTGCACGACCGGGTCGTGGCGCTCGACGGCGGGCGGGTGCGGGAGCCGGCGGTGCCGCGGTGAGGGAGACCCTGGCGCTGCTGCACGGGCCGCGGACCGCCCTCGCCGTCGTCCTGGGCGCCCTCACCGTGCTGTGCGGCGCGGCGCTGCTGGCCGTGTCCGGTGCGTTGATCACCGGCGCGGCGCAGCGCCCCTCGACCCTGCTGGTCCTCATGCCGCTGATCACCGGGGTCCGCCTGTTCGGGCTGTCCCGGGCGGCGCTGCGCTACACCGAGCGGCTGGTCACCCACGACGTCACGCTGCGGATGGTCACGGCCGTGCGCGCCCGGGTGCTCGAGCGGCTGGTCCCGCACGCGCCGGCCGCGCTCACCGGCGTCCGCGGCGGCGAGCTGCTGTCGCGGGTGCGGGCCGACGTCGACGAGCTGCAGGGCGTCGTCGTCCGGCTCGTCGCCCCCGCCGGCGTCGCCGTCCTGGCCGGGGGCACCGCGGTCGCCCTCACCGCCCTGGTCTCGCCGGCCACCGCCGCCGTGCTCGCCGGCCTGCTCGTCCTCCTCGGGGTCGTCGTGCCCGTGGTGGCCGCCCGTGCCGGGCGCCGCGCCGCGCTGGCCACCGCCCGCGCCGACGCCGACGTGGCCGCCGACACCCTGGACCTGGTCCGCGGCCTGGCCGACACCCTCAGCGGCGACGGCGGCGCCACGGCGCTGCGCACCCTCGACGGTCACCTGGACCGGCAGGAGGAGGCGCAGCGCGCGTCGGCCCGGCTGGCCGCGGTCACCACCCTGTGCCGGGAGGGCGTGCCGGGGCTCGGGCTCGTGGCGGCGCTGTGGCTGGTGGGCGCTGACGTGGCCGCGGGGGACACCGGCCCGCTGCTGCTGGCCGCCTGCGCGCTCGGGGTGCTCGGCGCCTTCGAGGCGGTGGGCGGGCTGGGCGCGGCCTGGAGCGCCGCGGGCGGGATCCGCGCGGCGGCCGGCCGCGTCCAGGACCTCGCCGCCCGGCGCCCCGCCGTCGCCGACCCGGCCGAGCCTTTGCCGCTGCCGGCGGGCTCCGCGCTGCGGTTCGAGGGCGTCTCGCTGACCCATCCCGGCGCCGCCCGCCCGGCGCTGCGCGGGTTCGACCTCGCCGTGCCCGACGGCGCCAAGGTGGCCCTCACCGGCGGGAGCGGCGCCGGGAAGAGCACCGTGCTGGCGCTGGCGATGCGCGCGCGGGACCCCGACACCGGCCGGGTCACCCTCGGCGGCACCGATCTGCGCCGGCTCCCGCTCGAGGGCGTCCGGTCCCGCCTGGCCTGGAGCGCGCAGGCGCCGCAGGTGCTCGGCGGCACGCTCGCCGGGAACCTCCGCCTCGGCCGGCAGGACGCCACCGACGAGGAGCTGCTCGCCGTCCTGGCCGACGTCGGCCTCGGGTCCCTCGCCACGACGCCGGGCCTCGAGGGCTGGGTGGGGGAGGGCGGGGAGCGGCTCTCGGCCGGTGAGCGCGCCCGGGTGGGGCTGGCGCGGGCGCTGCTCAGCCGCGCCGACGTGCTGCTGCTCGACGAGCCGACCGCCCACCTCGACCCGGCGCTGACCGGGCGGGTGATCGACCTGCTCGCCCGCGAGCCGCGCACCGTGCTGCTCGTGACCCACGACCCCGCGGCCCTCGACGGCCGGTGGCAGGTGGTCGGCCTCGACGCTCCGGCCTGAACCCGCCACACCCGACCGCCGGGCACCGGCGCCCCTGGTGCCGGGTCCGACCCGGGACGACCATGGCGCGATGGCATCCCCGACAGCCTTCGACGTCGACCGGCTGCTCCGCCTGTGGACCGACCCGCTGCCCGACGGCTCGGCCGCGGAGGAGGCCTTCCGCGCCCTCTACACCGACCCGGTCACCGTCAACGGGCACCCGCTGACCGCCGCCGACCTGGTCGCCCGCGCCCGGGCGGTGCAGGCCACCTTCGCCGACGCCGAGCGGGAGGTGGTCTCCACCGTCGAGGACGGTGAGCGGGTCGTGGTGGCCTTCCGCATGCGCGGGCGGCACGTGGGCCCGCTGCACACCGCGGCCGGGGTGCTGCCGCCCACCGGCCGGTACCTGGAGCTGCGGGTCGTGGACGTGCTCACGCTGGCCGGCGGCCGGGTCACCGAGGTCTTCATGGTCGCCGACGAACTGGGCGCGCTGGCCGCCGTCGACGCCGTCCGGTTCGAGCCCGCGGGCTGATCCGCGGGCCGCTGACGGGGGCGGCCGGGCGGCCGACACGCCGCGTGAGCGGCCGGACTCGCCGTGCAGCCCTTCCGCCGGCAGCGCGCTGACCTCTAGGTTCCCTCCGCCTCACCGTCCGCGGTCCCTACCGCGGGCGGCTTCAACGACGAAGGAGGACCTCCCGGATGACCCGTTCCCGCATGGTGACCGGCGGGCTCGCCACCGTGACCGCGCTCAGCGTGACCACGGTGCTGGGCATGTCGTCGGCGTTCGCCGTCCCGAACAACAACTCGGCCGAGAAGCTCACGAGGGCCGTCACCGCCGAGGGGGTGCTCGACCACATCGAGGCCCTGCAGGACGCCGCCGACGACAACGGCGGCGACCGGGCCGCGGGCCGCCCCGGGTACGAGGCGAGCGTCGACTACGTGGTCGCGCAGCTCGAGGCCGCCGGGTACGACCCGACCGTCCAGGAGTTCCCGTTCACCTACGCCGAGGAGAACTCGGCGCTGGTGCGGGTCTCGCCCTCGCCCCGGACGTTCGTCGAGGGCGTCGACTTCCTGCGGAACACCTTCGACACCGGCAGTCCCGAGGGCACCGCGACGGGCACCCTGGTCCCCGTCGAGCCCGGCGGCACGACCGCCGGCTGCGAGGCCACCGACTTCGCCGGCTTCGCCCCGGGGTCGATCGCGCTCATCCAGCGCGGTGGGTGCGGGTTCGCGATCAAGGCGCTCAACGCCCAGACCGCTGGCGCCGCCGGCGTCGTGATCTGGAACAACACGACGGGCCTGGTCAACATGATCGGCGCCGCCCCCGGGCTGACCATCCCCACCGTCTTCGCCACCATCGCGGCCGGCACGGACCTCGCGGCGACCCCGGGCGCCACGGTCACCGTCACCGTCGAGTACACCGCCGAGCAGCGCACCACCTACAACGTCATCGCCCAGACCAGCAGCGGCAACACCGACAACGTCGTGATGGCCGGCGCGCACCTGGACTCGGTGCAGGAGGGCGCGGGCGTCAACGACAACGGCTCGGGCAGCGCCGCGCTGCTGGAGACCGCGATCCAGATGCAGAAGGTCAAGCCCAACAACGCCGTCCGGTTCGCCTGGTGGGGCGCGGAGGAGGAGGGGCTGCTCGGGTCGGAGTACTACGTCGGCCAACTGAGCGAGGAGGAGATCGCCGACATCGGCCTCTACCTCAACTTCGACATGATCGCCTCGCCCAACTACACGACCGGGATCTACGACGGCGACAACTCCGGCGGCACCGCGGCGCCGGGCTTCATCCCCGAGGGCTCCGCGGAGATCGAGGACGTGTTCGAGGGCTTCTACACCTCGCGCGGCCTGCCGTTCGTGGACTCGGAGTTCTCCGGGCGGTCGGACTACGGGCCGTTCATCGCGGTCGGCATCCCCTCCGGCGGTCTGTTCACCGGCGCCGAGGTGCCGAAGACGGCGGCCGAGGCCGAGCTCTTCGGCGGGGTCGCGGGCGCGCAGAAGGACCCGTGCTACCACTCGTTCTGCGACAACCTCCGGGGTGAGGGCCAGGACGCCGACCTGTACGCGCAGCTGGCCGAGGACTACCGGCTGGTGGGCAACGTCAACGTCGACGCCCTCGACCAGAACTCCGACGCCCTGGCGACGGCGATCATCACCTTCGCCTACGACACCTCGACGGTGAACGACGTGCCGCGGGCGCCGGGCCGGTCGCACGGTGCCGGCAACAGCGCGGACGCCGGGCACGACCACGACGCGGGGGTCGACGCCGCCGCCTGACCCCGGCCGGCCGCCCGCACCCGCGGGCGGGAACCGGGTGCGCACCACAGCAGGCCCCCGGCGGGAGCGGTCCCGCCGGGGGCCTGCTGCTGCCGGGGGGTCCGCCGGCGGTCAGCGCAGGCGCGTCACCAGGCGCACCGACGTGCCCGTGGCGGTGCGGGCCACGTGGACGTGGTCGCAGAGCTGGCGCGCCAGCCACAGGCCCATGCCGCCGCGGGAGAGGTCCTCGCCGTGGGCCGGGCCGTACCCGGCGTAGGGGTCCTCCGGCCCGGGACCGCGGTCGGTGATGCGGCACACCACCCGCTCGCGGTCGGTCCACAGCTCCAGGTCCACCGGCGGCCGGCCGTGCCGCACGGCGTTGGAGGTCATCTCGTCGACGGCGAGCAGGAGGTCCTCGACCGTCTCGCGGGGGCCGTCCAGGGTGGCCAGCTCGGCGGCGACGGCGTGGCGCAGGCCGATGAAGTCGGTGACGTCGCGGGCCACCAGCCGGGGCCGGCCCTCCTCGAGCGGCTCGGGCGGCGCCGGCAGGTCGCGCAGGAAGGCGGCCGGGTCGACGTACCCGGGGTTGGCCGTGCGGTCGGCCGCGGTGACCAGGTGCGGATGGGTGCGGCGGGCCGACTCCAGCACCGGCTCGGGCAGCTGCCGGACGTCGAACACGCACAGGCCCCACAGCGGCCGGTCGGCCAGGGCGACGTTGACCACCGCCTCGTAGCGCTGCCACTCGTAGCGGTCCTGCTCGGTGGTGCCGAAGTCGGTCTCCCCGACGACCCGGATCCGGTCCACGCCGTCGGCGGCGCAGCGGTCGGCCAGCCGGCGCAGCGAGGTGATGACGGCCGGCGTGCGGCCCCGGTAGACCTCCGACCGGTCCAGGACGCGCAGGTGCGGGTGGTCGTCGAGCGCGTCCCGGATCATCCCCGTGGTCCGGGGGCCGGTGGCCACCACCGCCGCCTCACCCGCGGCGAGGCCCTCCCCGAGGAAGCGCGCGGCCACGGCGGTGAGCTCCGCGGGGTCGTCGTACAGGAACGCGTCGTGCACGTAGCGCCCGGCAGTTCCCTGCCCTCCGCCCGTGCGCGCAGCTGACACCCGTGGACTCCCCGACGGTCGACCTGTGACGAGTACGTGCACCCGTCCCTCGCCGACGCGGGAGGACCGCCCTCTCACGGGGTCCGGCACGAGCGCGGTTCCACACGGTACCTCTCGCTCCGGGGCGGACGTCGCAACCCGGTCCACCGGGCGGGGCCGGGTCCCCGCGCCGGGGCCCTGACACCGGGCGCTCCCGCCGGTAGCGTCCCCGCCGTGACGGCTCCTCGGGGGCTCCGCTCCCTGACCGGCCTCCGGCCGGGTGACCACGTCTGCTGGACCTTCACCGACGACGCCGACCTCGCCGGGGCGGTCGTGCCCTACCTCGACGAGGGCCGCCGGCGCGGGGAGCACCTGCTGCTGGTGGGGGCGTCCCGGCCGGCCCTGCTCGACGTCCTCGCCGGCCTGCCGCAGCGCGACGACCTCCTCGCCGACGGCCGGCTCGACGTGCAGACCACCGCGGACGCCTACGCGGCCGGAGGCGGCCTGGTGCCCGAGGAGCAGGCCGAGCGCTACCGCGCCGCGGTGCAGGCCGCGCTCGACGGCGGGCGCACCGGCCTGCGCGTGGCCGCCGACGTGACCGGCCTGCTGCGCAGCGGGCCCCCGGGCCGCCGTCTGCTGCACGCCTACGAGCGGCTCGCCGACGAGCTCATGGGGGCGGTCCCCATGACCGCGGCCTGCCTCTACGACGCGTCACTGGGCGCGGAGGTCCTCGCGCCGGTCGCCGTCCTCCACCCGGTGCAGCACGTCGGGGACCGCGAGCCGCTGGTCCACCTGTCCGGCCGGGGCCCGCATCCGGCCCTGCGCGGCGAGGTCGACCTCACCGAGGCCGCCACCGTGCGGACCGTCCTCGTCGACACCGTCCTCGGCACGGCCGGCCCCGTCCCCGGGGAGCTGCTGCTCGACCTCTCCGACCTGGAGTTCCTCGACGTGGCCGGCGCACGGGCGCTCTCCGGCGCGCGGGACGAGCTGGCCGGGCGGGGCACGGCCCTCCGGTTCACCGGGGCCGGCCGGCACCTGCGCCGCTGCCTGGACCTCTTCGACCTCCTCGAGGAGGAGCGGTGACGGCCCTGCTGCGTCCCACCGGCGGCTGGGACGGGACCTCCCTCGCGCACGAGGGGTTCGTGTTCTCCGACGACACCCAGCTCGTCGAGCGGGTGGTGCCCTTCGTCCTCGAGGGCTTCCGCCGGGAGGAGCCGGTGCTCGTCGTGGCCGGCCGGCGGGTCCGCTCCCTGCTCGCCGCCCACCTGGGCGCCGACCTGGGCCGGCTGGCGACCTTCGCCGCCGCCGAGACCTGGTGGCGCGGTGGCCACGGCACGCTGCTGGCCTACGCCCGCGACCTGCGCGAGCTGCGGGCCGGCGCGCCGAGCTGGCGGCTGGCCGCCGAGCCGGTGTGGCTCACCCGCGACGACGGGCGGGAGTGGAGCCGCTTCGAGGCGGTCGCCAACCTCTGCTTCGACGCCATGCCGTACTACAGCCTCTGCCTGCACGACGCCCGGCGTGTGCCCGGCGACGTGCTGGCGACCGTGGCGCGGTCCCACCCGCTCACCTGGGACGGCACCGCGCCCGCGCCGCAGCCGGCCTACGAGGACCCGGTGCGCCTGCTCCGCGCGCTGCAGCGCCCCTGGACCGCCCGTCCCGCCGGCGCCGCCGTCACCACGGTGACCGCGCCGGTGCAGGCGCGCCGCGCGCTGAGCGTCACGCTGCCCGCCGACCGCCGTGCCCGGCTCGGCGACGTCGTCGCGGCCGCCCACGAGCTGGTGGTCAACGCGCTGCGCGTGGCGCCGTTCGCCACGCTGGCGACGTGGCCCGACGGGGACGCCTTCGTCGTCGAGGTGTCCGACGCCGGGCCCGGCCTGCCCGACGAGACGCTGGGCTACGTGCCGCCCGACCCGCTCGAGGGCAAGGGGATGTGGCTGGCGTGGAGCCTGGCCGACGACGCCGCCGTCCGCACCGGCCCGTGCGGCACCGCGGTCCGGCTGTTCTTCGGTCCCTGACCCCGGGCCTCAGACGTCGCGGCGGGAGAAGGACAGCGCGGCCAGCCCGCCGATGAGCAGCAGCCAGATCACCACCCAGGCCAGGTAGGCCGGGCTCAGCGGGGCGATGGAGAGGAACGGCGAGCCCTCGAAGCCGAAAGCGGCCGGGGCGGTGGCGTCCTGGAAGGCGTGCATGGCACCCCGCCAGAGCCCGTCGGTGGGCAGCAGCACCCGCGAGACCTCACCGACCCGGGCGACGCCGTCGTTGCCGATGACCTCCCCGACGCTGCCCACGACCCCGGCCACCCAGCTGGCGCCGAACAGGCCGACGGCGACGATGCCCGAGGCCATGGGGGAGATCGCGGTGGCCAGCAGCAGCGCGAGCGTCATCAGCACTGTGGTCTGCGCGGCGAGCAGCAGCAGCCCGGTGACCGGGTCGGGCGGCCAGTAGTCCACGGCCCACCGGACGACGAGGAACTGCGCGAACCCGGCGACGGCGACGTAGCCGGTGCCGAAGGCGACCAGGCCGAGCCACTTGCCCGCCAGCACGGTGGCGCGGCGCACCGGCCGGGCCAGCACCGCCAGCGCCTGGCCGGACTCGACCTCCCCGGACAGCGTCGGGCCGGCGAGGAACGCGGTGCCGAGTGCGGCGATGAGGCTGTAGCCGAACATCACCAGGTTGAGCAGCTGGGAGGCGAACAGCCGGGCCTCGCCGCTGGTCAGCGCGCCGAACTCGGGGTCGACCGTCGCGAGCCGGGAGAAGCCCCAGGCCGACAGGGCCAGCAGCGCCACGGTCAGCGCCCCGAGGGCCCGCAGCACCTTGCGGCGGGCGGCCTCGCGCAGCGTCAGCGCGGCGAAGGTCAGGACCGTCACGGGTGCTCCTCCCGCAGGATGCCCAGCAGCCGCTCCTCGAGGCTGATCCGCACCGGCTCGACCGCGTGCACCCGCACCCCGAGGCCGACCAGGTCGGCGACCAGGCCGGGCACCGTGGTCCCGTCGTCGTCGTCGTCGTCGGGCAGGGCGACGGTGAGCTGATCGCCGGTGCGGGTGGTGGCGCCGGTCGCGGCCAGCCGCGCCTCGGCGGCCGGGGTGAGCCCGGTGAGGCGCAGCCGCAGCTCGCGCCGGCCGAGCAGCTCGGCGAGCGTGCCGGCGGCGGCCACCCGGCCGCGGTCGAGGATCACCACCCGGTCGCACACCCGCTCGACCTCGCCGATGAGGTGGGAGTTGAGCAGCACCGCGACGCCGTCGTCCTTGAGGGACAGCACGATGTCGCGGACGTCGACGCGGCCGAGCGGGTCCAGCGCGCTGGTCGGCTCGTCGAGCACGACGAGCTCCGGGCGGGCGACCAGCGCGACCGCGAGCCCCAGCCGCTGCTGCATGCCCTTGGAGAAGCCGCCCACCCGGTCACCGGCCCGCTCGGCGAGCCCGACCCGGGCCAGCACCTCCCGCCGGCCCTCCCGTGGCACGGGCGCGCCGGCCAGCCGCACGTGCAGCGCGAGCACCTCCGCCGCGGTCAGCCACGGCTGGTAGCGGAACAGCTCGGGCAGGTACCCGACCCGCTCGCGGGCCCGCGGGTCGCGCCCGGGCCGGCCCAGGATCAGCACCTCGCCGGCGTCGGGCCGGACCAGCCCGAGCAGCATCTTGATGACGCTGGTCTTACCCGCGCCGTTGGGCCCGAGCAGGCCGACGACCTCGCCGCGGCCGACGGTGAACGAGACGCCGTCGACCGCCGTGCGCCGGCCGAACCGCTTGCGCAGCCCCGAGCACCACACCGCCGGGGGCGGGGGGGGGGGGGGGGGGGGGTGGGGGGCCGGCGCGGGGGGGGGGGGGGGGGCGGGGGGGCGCCGCGGTGCCCGCGCGCGCCGAGGGGCGAGTC
>NZ_JBJGYX010000088.1:0-14357 GCF_054050195.1 Geodermatophilus sp. SYSU D00710 | reverse complement strand
GCGCCCCCCAACGCCCGCCCCCCCCCCCCCCCCCCCCGCCCCCCCCCCCCCCCCGCCCCCCCCCCCCGCCCCCGGCGCCCCCCGCCGGGGGCCGGCGACGTGCGCACCCGACGGACGGAGGCCGGCGTGTGACCGCAGCGCGCGGGCGACCCGTTACCCGATCGTGACCGGCCCTGCTGAACCGCCGGCCGGCTCTCCCCGAACCCCGGGCGTGACCACCACCGAGCGGGCCCCCGCGCCGGCCGCCGGACCGCACGGGGCCCCGGCCCCGGCCGGCCGCGGTCCGCGCCGCCTGCTCGCCGCGCTCGCCGGCCTGCTGGCGGCAGCCGTGGCGCTCGGCGCCGCCGAGCTGGTCGCGGGGCTCGTCGGACCGGGGTCCTCACCCGTCGTCGCGGTCGGCGACGCGGTCATCACGCTGGCCCCCGAGCCGGTCAAGCGGTTCGCCGTCACGACCTTCGGCGAGCACGACAAGGTCGCGCTCGTCGTCGGCACGCTGGTGGTCGTCGCGCTGTGGGCGCTGCTCGTCGGGCGGGTCTCCCTCCGGTCGCGCCGGGCCGGGGTCGCCGGGATCGCGCTGTTCGGCGTCCTCGGCGCGGTGGCCGCCGTCGGCCGCCCGTCCGGTGGTGGGCTCGACGCCCTGCCCTCGCTGGCGGGCGCCCTCGCCGGCACCGCCGCTCTCCTGCTGCTGGTCGCCCCGTCGAGCAGGTCGGCCGGTGGACGGTCCGCCGACGACGACGTCGTCGAGCGCCTGCGCGGGGCGCTCGCCATGGCCGACCGCAAGGGCGCCGGCATGGACCGCCGCCGCTTCGTCGTCGCCAGTGGCGTCGCGCTCGGGGCGGCCGCGGTCACCGGGGGCGGTGGCCGGCTGCTGCAGCGCCGCTTCGACGTGAGCAACGACCGCGGTGGGCTCAGCCTGCCGGCGCCGTCGTCCCCCGCACCGGAGCTGCCCCGGGGCGCGGACCTCGCCGAGCGGGTCGGGGGCCTCACCCCGCTGTTCACGCCCGTCCGCGACTTCTACCGGGTCGACACCGCGATCACCGTCCCGCAGATCCGTCCGGCCGGCTACCGGCTGACCCTCTCCGGGATGTTCGACGCGCCGCGCAGCTACACCCTGGCCGACCTGTTCGACCGCGACGACGTCATCGAGCGCGACGTCACGCTCACCTGCGTCTCCAACGAGGTCGGCGGCGGGCTGGCCGGCACCGCCCGCTGGACCGGCGTCCCGCTGGGCACCCTGCTCCGCGAGAACGGCGTCTCCGCCGGCTCCGACCAGCTCGTGTGCCGGTCGTCGGACGGGATGACGATCGGCGCCCCGACCCGTGCGGCCCTCGAGGTGGAGAACGCGATGCTCGCCTTCGGGATGAACGGCGAGCCGCTGCCGGTGGAGCACGGCTTCCCCGTGCGGATGCTCATCCCGGGCCTCTACGGCTACGTCTCGGCGTGCAAGTGGCTGACCTCGATCGAGGCGACGACCTTCGGTGCCTTCGACGCCTACTGGGTGCGGCGCGGCTGGGCGGCCGAGGGTCCGGTCAAGGTCGCCTCGCGGATCGACACCCCGGCCCCGCTGCGGCAGTTCCCCGCCGGCCGGCGGCCGATCGCCGGGGTGGCGTGGGCCCAGACCCGCGGCATCGCCCGGGTCGAGGTGCGGATCGACGACGGCGAGTGGCGGGAGGCCGAGCTGGCCCCGCAGGCCGGCGTCGACGTGTGGCGGCAGTGGGTGCTGCCCCACGACTTCGCCCCCGGCTCCTACCAGCTCACCGTCCGCGCCACCACGGCCGACGGCGAGGTGCAGTCCGCGGACCGCGCCCGGCCCTTCCCGGACGGGGCCAGCGGCCTGCACTCCATCCGGGTGATCGCCCGGTAGCGGTCCCCGCCCCGCCGGCCGCCGCCGGCCGGGCACACCACCCCAGAGCCCGTCTCGGCCGCCCGGCCGCAGACGCCTCTCCCGACCCCTCGACTGGGTCGGGAGGGACCACCGTGGGGGCCACCCGGTCCCCCGACGGACGAGCACGACGACCGAGGAGCATCTGACCCGTGACGAAGAACCGCCTGACCCGCGGCCTCCTGCTGGCCACCGCCTCCGCCCTCGCCGTCACCCTGAGCGCGTGCAGCTCGGACGACGCCGGCGCCACCGACAGCTCCGCCTCCGGCGACAGCCCGGCCGCCGAGGAGAGCAGCCCGTCGGCGGAGGGCTCGGGGGCGACGGAGAGCAGCAGCCCTGCGGCCGAGCCCGCCGCGGACGAGCCGTTCGGTGCCGGCTGCTCGTCGGTGCCGGCCGACGGCGAGGGCAGCTTCGCCGGCATGACCGACGACCCGGTCGCCGTCGCCGCCAGCAACAACCCGGTGCTGTCGACGCTGGTGCAGGCGGCCGTCCAGGCGAACCTCGTCGACACGCTGAACACGACTCCGGACGTCACCGTCATCGCCCCGGCCAACCCGGCGTTCGAGGCGGTCCCGGCCGACCAGCTGCAGGCGGTGCTGGCCGACAACGCCGCGCTCACCCAGCTCCTCACCCACCACGTCATCCCGGGCCGGCTCGCGCCCGACCAGCTCGCCGGCACCCACACCACCGTCGCCGGCGACGAGGTGACCATCGAGGGCTCCAGCGAGGCGTTCACCATCGCCCAGACCGTCACCGGCACCCCGGCGTCGGTGGTCTGCGGCAACGTGCAGACGGCCAACGCGACCGTCTACATCGTCGACCAGGTGCTCGCGTCCACCGCCTGAGGCCGCCGTCCGGCCGCCGTCCCGGTGGGGCGGCGGCCTCGGCGTCCCCCGGCGCCCCGGCGGCCGCCCTCCTAGGGTCGCGACCATGAACCGACCGGCCGCCTCCCCCGACCGCGACCGCCTGCTCGAGCTGATCGTCGACCTCGCCGTCGTCCGCGGGCGGGTCACCCTGTCCTCGGGGCAGGAGGCCGACTGGTACATCGACATGCGCCGGCTCACCCTCCACCACGAGGGCGCCCCGCTGGTCGGCCGCGTGATGCGCCAGCTGACCGGCGACCTGCGCTACGACGTCGTCGGGGGGCTCACCCTGGGCGCCGACCCGGTGGCGACGGCGATGCTGCACGCCGCGGCCGACGGAGAGGGGTTCCTGGACGCGTGCGTGGTGCGCAAGTCCGGGAAGTCGCACGGGATGCAGCGCCGGATCGAGGGCCCCGACGTCGCCGGGCGGGCGGTGCTCGTCGTCGAGGACGTCTCCACCACCGGCAGCAGCCCGCTGGCCGCCGTCGAGGCGCTGCAGGAGGCCGGCGCGGAGGTGATCGCTGTCGCGGTCGTCGTCGACCGGGGCGGGCGGGCAGCCGTGGAGGCCGCGGGCCTGGAGTACCGCGCCGCCTACGAGCTCGCCGACCTCGGCCTGGGCTGAGTCGGCCTGGGCTGAGTCGGCGTGGGCTGAGTCGGCGTGGGCTGAGTCGGCGTGGAACCGGCGTCCTCCCTCACCGCCGGGCGTCCTCCCTCACCGCCCACCGTGGGGGAGGACGCCCGACGATCAGGTCACCTGATCCCGGCACCGGGCGCCGTACCGTGTGAGGGTGACCACACTCGCCACCGCCTGGGTCGACGAGCTCACCGCCGCGCTGGGGGCCGGCGGCGTCCGCACCGACCCCGACGTCACCGCCGCCTACGCCCACGACCAGGCGATGCTGGCCGAGGCCGGAACGCCCGCCGCGGTCGTCTTCCCCCGCCGCACCGAGGACGTCGCCGCGGTCATGCGGATCGCCTCCCGGCACGGCGTCCCCGTCGTCCCGCGCGGTGCGGGTTCGGGGCTGGCCGGGGCGAGCAACGCCGTCGACGGCGCGATCACGATGGTCATGACCCGCATGGACGCCGTCCTCGAGGTCTCCCCGGCCGACCGCCTGGCCGTCGTGCAGCCCGGCGTGGTCAACAAGGCGCTGCGCGACGCCGTCGCCGGGTCCGGGCTGTTCTACCCGCCCGACCCGTCGAGCTACGACTGGTGCACGATCGGCGGCAACCTCTCCACCAACTCCGGCGGCCTGTGCTGCGTCAAGTACGGCGTCACCACCGACTACGTGCTCGGCCTGGAGGTCGTGCTTGCCGACGGGCAGGTGTTGCGCACCGGACGGCGCACGGTGAAGGGCGTGGCCGGCTACGACCTGGCCCGGCTGTTCGTGGGGTCGGAGGGCACCCTCGGCGTCATCACCGAGGCCACGCTGGCGCTGCGCCCGGCGCCGGAGCGGCCGGTGACGCTGGTGGCCACCTTCGCCACCACCGCGCAGACCGGCGAGGTGGTCGAGCGGGTGGTCACCTCCGGGCTGGTGCCCAGCCTGCTCGAGGTCATGGACAACACCTGCATCTGCGCGGTCGACGACCTGCTGCGCGCCGACCTCGACCGCGACGCGCACGCCCTGCTCGTGGCCCAGTCGGACTCCGGGGGAGCGGCCGCGCTCGCCGAGATCGAGGCGCTGGCGGAGGTCTGCCGGGAGGCCGGGGCGCAGCTGGTGCACACCACCGACGACCCCGCCGAGGGCGACCTGCTGCTCGCCGCCCGGCGCATGGCGCTGCCCGCCCTCGAGCAGCTGGGCACCACCCTCATCGACGACGTCGCCGTCCCCCGCTCGCGGATCGCGGCCTTCCTCGACGGGTGCGACGCGATCGCCGTGCAGCGCGGGCTGACCATCGGCGTCGTCGGGCACGCGGGCGACGGCAACATGCACCCGACCATCTGCTTCGACCCGGCCGACCCCGACCAGCGCGCGCGGGCCTTCGCCGCCTTCGACGACATCCTCGACCTCGGGCTGTCCCTGGGCGGCACGGTGACCGGCGAGCACGGCATCGGCTCGCTCAAGGTCGAGTGGCTCGAGCGGGAGGTCGGCGCGGTCTCGCTCGACGTACACCGGCGCGTCAAGGACGCCCTCGACCCGGCCGGCCTGCTCAACCCCGGCAAGGTGCTGCGCCGCCGCGGCTGAGGAGCCCGCCCGCTGTCGGCGCACCGGGCGCGGGCGCGATACTGACCGCCGACCGACGCCCGTTCGACGAGGAGTGCCCGGATGCCCATCGCGACCCCCGAGGTCTACGCCGACATGATCAGCCGGGCGAAGGAGGGCGGCTTCGCCTACCCGGCGATCAACTGCACCTCGTCCGAGACGATCAACGCCGCGCTGCGCGGGTTCGCCGACGCGGGCAGCGACGGGATCGTCCAGTTCTCCACCGGCGGCGCCGAGTTCGGCTCGGGCACCCGGGTCAAGGACATGGTCACCGGCGCGGTGGCGCTGGCCGAGTTCGCGCACGTCGTCGCCGAGAAGTACCCGGTCAACGTCGCGCTGCACACCGACCACTGCCCCAAGGACAAGCTCGACGCCTACGTCCGGCCGCTGGTCGCGCTGTCGAAGGACCGGGTCGACGCCGGCCAGGCGCCGCTGTTCCAGTCGCACATGTGGGACGGCTCGGCGATCGACCTCGAGGAGAACCTCCACATCGCCGAGGAGCTCATCGACAAGTGCGCCGCGGCGAAGATCGTCCTCGAGCTGGAGATCGGCGTCGTCGGCGGCGAGGAGGACGGCGTCGCGCACGACATCAACGAGAAGCTCTACACCGCCCCGGGCGACTTCGTGTCCACGGCCAAGGCCCTCGGCCTCGGCGAGCGCGGCGTCTACCTGCTCGCGGCCACCTTCGGCAACGTGCACGGCGTCTACAAGCCCGGCAACGTCAAGCTGCGGCCGGAGATCCTCAAGCAGGGCCAGGAGGTCGTCTCGCAGGAGCTCGGCCTGCCCGAGGGCAGCAAGCCGTTCAACTTCGTCTTCCACGGCGGCTCGGGCTCGCTGCAGTCGGAGATCCGCGAGGCGCTGTCCTACGGCGTGGTGAAGATGAACGTCGACACCGACACCCAGTACGCCTTCACCCGCCCGATCGCCGGGCACGTGTTCAGCAACTACGACGGCGTGCTCAAGATCGACGGTGAGGTGGGCAACAAGAAGGCCTACGACCCGCGGTCCTACATGAAGCTCGCCGAGACGGGCATGGCCGCCCGCGTGGTCACCGCGTGCGAGGACCTGCTGTCGGCCGGCCAGTCCCAGGGCGCCTGACCGTGACGCACTCCCACCAGAACCTGCTCGGCGAGCCGCCGGCCACGCTGCTGCCCGGCGACCCCGACGCCGAGGCCGCGCTGGCGGCCGGCACCGACCCCGCCGAGGTGGCCGCCGGTCACCCGCGGGCCAGCGCGGCGTGGGCCGCGCTGGCCGAGGCGGCGCTCGACGGCGGCCGCACCATCGAGGCCTACGCCTACGCCCGCACCGGCTACCACCGCGGCCTCGACGCGCTGCGCAAGAACGGCTGGAAGGGCTACGGCCCGGTGCCGTGGTCGCACGAGCCCAACCGGGGCTTCCTGCGCTGCGTCACGGTGCTGGCCCGGGCGGCCGAGGCGATCGGCGAGGTCGACGAGCAGGAGCGCTGCACCCAGCTGCTGCGCGACTGCGACCCGAGCCTGGCCCCCTGACGTCCCCGCCACTGCGCTGACCGACGGTCACCGTGGCTCACCCGTTCGGACGGTCCCCGGCGCTCACCAGGCGGAACACCGGGTCCGGGAGCACACTGCGTCACCACCGCGTCCATCCGGGACGCGCACTCGTGGAGGTGTTCCGTGGCGACACTGCTCTGGATCCTCGCCGTCGTCCTCGTCATCGCCGGCGTCCTCGCGATCATCCGGGGACAGCTGCTCTGGGGGATCGTGCTGATCGTCGTCGGGCTGCTGGTGGGCCCCGGCGGGGTGAGCGTCTTCGCCTGACCGGCCCCGGGCTCAGGAGGCCGCGAGGTCAGCGGTCCCCGAGCTCGGGGTGCAGTTCCTGCAGGCGCGCGGTCAGGGCGGTCAGCTCCTCGCCGCCGGCCATCAGCCGGGTCAGGTCGTCGGCGTCGACGTCGGCGTGGGTGAGGTCGCCGGCCACCTGGCCGCGGGCCAGCAGCAGGAAGCGGTCCCCCACGAGGTGCGCGTAGCGCGGGTTGTGCGTCACCAGCACGACCGCCAGCCCGCGTGCCCGGGCGCCGAGCACCGCCTGTCCGACCAGCGTGTGCTGCGCGGTCGTCATCGGCTCGGTCGGCTCGTCGAGCACCAGCGCGCGGGCGCCGTAGTGCACCGCACGGGCGATGGCGAGGCTCTGTCGGGCGCCGGCCTGCAGCGAGTTGACCGGCTGGTCGGGGTCGATGCCGGTGACCCCGATGCGCTCGAACGCCCGCACGGCGGTCTCGCGGGCGGCGTCGACGTCGAGGCGGCGCAGCGGCCACCGCCCGCGGGTCGGCTCGGCGCCCAGGCACAGGTTGCGCCACACCGACAGCAGCGGCGCGACGGCGAGGTCCTGCCACACCGTGGCGATGCCGGCCTCCCGCGCCGCCCGCGGGCTGCCGAAGCGCACCGGGACGCCGTCGAGGAGCAGCTCGCCGTCGTCGTGCCGGCGCAGCCCGGACAGCACCGCCACCAGCGTCGACTTCCCGGAGCCGTTCTCCCCGAGGACGCAGGTGATCCGGCCGCCTTCGAGCGCCACGTCCACCCGGTCGAGCGCGGGCACGCCGCCGTAGCGGACCGACAGCCGGCGCAGTTCCAGGACCGGGGGCGTGGTCACGACCGCGGCGCGGCCCGCAGCCGGCCGCGCACCACCCCTCCGACGACGAGGGCGACGAGCAGCAGCACCCCGAGCAGGACCTGCGACCAGCGCGGGTCCCAGCCCGACAGCTCCACCCCGCGCCGGGCGACGGCGTAGACCAGCGCGCCGACCGCCGCGCCTGCCATCGAGCCGTAGCCACCGGTGAGCAGGCACCCGCCGATCACGGCCACCACCACGAAGTCGATGGCGGTGACCAGCGCCGGGGTCGCCGCGACGCTGGCGACCGGGACGAGGGCGAGCGTGCCCAGCAGCCAGCCCGCGCCCGCGGTGAGGAGGTAGAGCACCAGCGTCGTCCGCCGGACCGGGACGCCGAGCTCGCGCGCCGCCCGGCGGGAGCCGCCGATCGCCAGCACGTCGTTGCCGAAGCGGGTGCGCCACAGCAGCCAGCCGGCGAGGGCGGTCACGCCCAGCCACCAGAGGAGCGAGACGGGGAACACCCCGCCGCCGACCTCCACGGTCGACCCGAACAGCGCCGACGCCGAGGACCACCCGGGCGCCTCGTCCAGGCCGGTGATCCGCGGGCCGCCGGCGACCAGGGGCAGGGCCGACACCGTCGTCCCCTGCAGCACCAGCGCCGTCGCCAGGGTGACCAGGAAGCTCGGCAGCCCGGTGGCCACCACCAGCCAGCCGTTGACCAGCCCGACGGCCAGCGCCGCGGCCAGGGACGCCGTCAGCGCGGACCAGATGCCCCACTCCATCGGGCCGGCGAGCACCCCGGTGAGGACGGCGCTGCCGACCGTGACCGTGCCGATCGACACGTCGAAGTGACCGCCGACCAGGAGCAGCCCCACCGTCACCCCGCCGATGCCCAGCAGCGCGGCGGCGTCGAGGACGCCGGCCAGGCCCGCCGGGGTCAGCAGGTCGGGCACGCACAGCCCGAAGACGACGACGACGGCCACGAGGCCGAGCACCGCGGCGATGCTCGGCCGGGCCATCACGCGCTCGGCCACCGGACGGCGCGGCGGAGCGACGCGGGTGAACGGCAGGCGGTCGACGGTCACCGGGTCACCGGGCAAGGGCGCAGCGGGGCCTCCTCGGGGCAAGGGCCTCCCCAGTGTCCACGACGACGCCGCGGACGGCCCTCCCGCAGTGGGGTCCCTTCGTCTACGGGTGCAGCCGCCAGCGCACCCGGTCGTCGGCGTACCAGGTCCAGCGGGTGACCGGCCGCGGGAAGGGGACGCCGTCGCGGGTGACCAGCGCGGGGTCGCTGGCCAGCTGCAGCGCCCGGCCGGTGCTGCGCCGCGGCGGGCGCATCAGCTGGGGGGAGACGACGACGCGGATGGTGTCGACCGCGCGCCAGTCCGGCCGGACGTCGATGCGCGCGACCATCCCGTCGGCCACCCGCGCGTCGTCGTGGTGGGCCTGCACCCCCAGCCGCGCGGACAGCGGCAGGCGCCCCCTCTCCGCCGGCTCGTAGCGCCCGTGCTGCAGCAGGACCCCGCCGTGGTCGTCACGCACCAGCGACAGCTCCCGCGCCCCGCCCGTGCCGAGGCCGAGATCGCGCGCCAGCCCCCGGGAGGCGGGGTCGTCGGCCGGCTCCCACGACACCGGCGCCTCCGCGGTGCGGCCCGCCCGGTGCAGCGCGGCCAGCACCGCCGACAGCGCTGCGACCGGCCCGCGCACCAGCAGCGCGCCGGCCTCGGCCGCACCCGCGACGGCGGCGCGCTCCGGGGCCTGCCCGGGGCCGAGACCGCGCAGGTCGAACTCGACGAGGGACATGCCGATACCCTGCCACCTGCCAGCCGGTCGACCGCCGGTGACGAGTCCCAGGGGAGACGACAGCGAGATGCCGGCAGTCGTGCTGATCGGCGCCCAGTGGGGCGACGAGGGCAAGGGCAAGGCCACCGACCTCCTCGGCGGCCGCGTGCCCTACGTGGTGCGCTACCAGGGCGGCAACAACGCCGGCCACACCGTCATCACCCCCGACGGCGAGCGCTACGCGCTGCACCTGATCCCGTCGGGCATCCTCACGCCCGGCTGCACCCCGGTGATCGGCAACGGCGTCGTCGTCGACCCCCAGGTGCTCATCGGCGAGCTGGCCGGGCTGGAGCAGCGCGGCGTCGACACCTCCCGGCTGGTCATCTCGGCCGACGCGCACCTGATCATGCCGCACCACCGGGCGCTGGACCGGGTCACCGAGCGGTTCCTCGGCAAGCGCAAGATCGGCACCACCGGCCGCGGCATCGGCCCGGCCTACGGGGACAAGGTGGCCCGCACCGGCATCCGGGTGGCCGACCTGCTCGACCTGTCGATCCTGCGGCAGAAGCTCGAGGGCACCCTGGTGGAGAAGAACCAGGTGCTGGTCAAGGTCTACAACCGCAAGGCCATCGACGTCGACGAGGTGGTCGAGGAGTACGCCGGCTACGCCGAGCAGCTGCGCGAGCGCATCGCCGACACCCGGCTGATGCTGGCCGACGCCCTCGACGCGGGCCAGTGGGTGCTGCTGGAGGGCTCGCAGGGCACGTTGCTCGACGTCGACCACGGCACCTATCCGTTCGTCACGTCGTCGAACCCGACCGCGGGCGGGGCGGCCACCGGCAGCGGGATCGGCCCCACCCGCATCTCCCGGGTGGTCGGCATCCTCAAGGCCTACACGACGCGGGTGGGCTCGGGCCCGTTCCCGACCGAGCTGTTCGACGCCAACGGCGACCACCTGCGCACGGTCGGCGGCGAGGTGGGCGTCACCACCGGCCGCGACCGCCGCTGCGGCTGGTTCGACGCCGTCGTCGCCCGGTACGCCAGCCGGGTCAACGGCATCACCGACTACTTCCTCACCAAGCTCGACGTGCTCTCGGGGCTGCCGACGGTGCCCATCTGCGTCGCCTACGACGTCGACGGCGTCCGGCACGAGGAGATGCCGATGACGCAGACCGGCTTCCACCACGCGCAGCCGGTCTACGAGGAGATGCCGGGCTGGACCGAGGACCTCCGGCACTGCCGCACCTTCGACGAGCTGCCGGCCAACGCGCAGGCCTACGTGCGCCGGCTCGAGGAGCTCTCCGGCGCGCGGATCAGCGTCATCGGCGTGGGTCCCGGCCGCGACGAGAACGTCGTCGTCCACGACCTGCTCGACTGAGCCGCCACGATCAGGTGACCTGATCGTCGGGCGTCCTACCCGACGTCCCACCGTGAGGGAGGACGCCGCACGGCGAGGGAGGACGCCGCACGATCAGGTGACCTGATCATCGGCGAGCCGCCTGACGTCCCGCTTCGCGGCGGGGACGGCGGACCGCTCGAGCTCGGCGCGGGCGGCGACGACGACGTCGGGGTTGTCGGTGATGACGCCGTCGACACCGAGCGCCAGCAGCAGGCGGGCGGCCGACAGCGCGTCACCCGCGGCGGCGGGGTCCTCGCCGCGGCGCAGCTGGCGGGGGAGGAAGGCGTTCTCCGCGGCCAGCGTCCACGGCACCACCCGCAGCCCGGCCGAGTGCGCCCGGCGCACCAGGTCGGAGACGCCGGTCAGCGACTCCTCCTCGTCGCGCAGCAGCAGCCGGTCGATGCACGGCGCGATGCCCTGGGCGTAGGTGGAGACCGCCCGCAGCCCGGCGTTGGTGACCAGGTGGTCGTCGCAGGCGGCGTCGTCGACCAGCTGGAACATCGTCGGGCCGTCGTCGCCGAGGTCGGCCCGCAGCCGCCGCAGCGCGCCGGCGTCGAAGGACTGCAGGACCACCGGCCCGTCGGGGGAGGCGGCGTCCAGGCGGCGCAGCTCGGCGGCGACCAGCTCGGCCATCGGCTGGCCGTGCTCGGCCGACCAGGTGGGCTTCTTCAGCTCGGCGAGCACGCGCACCTGCCGCTGCGGGGTGGACCGGCGGCGGACCAGCTCGACGATCTCCTCGAGCGTCACGATGCCGAACCGGCCGTCGTAGGCGGTGTTGAGCGGGCGCAGGTCCGGCCGCCGCTCGACGGCGCGCAGGGTGCGCAGCTCCTCGAGCGTGAAGTCCTCGGCGAACCAGCCGGTGCGCCGCTTGCGGCCGACCCGCCGGGTGGTGCGGCGGTCGGCGAACTCCGGCCGGGTGGCGACGTCGGTGGTGCGCGAGAGCTCGTTCTCGTGCCGCGCGACCAGCGCGCCGTCCCTCGAGACGACGATGTCGGGCTCGACGAGGTCGGCGCCCATGTCGATGGCCAGCTCGTAACTGGCGAGGGTGTGCTCCGGGCGGTACGCACAGGCACCGCGGTGTCCCACGACGACGGGACGGGGGGACCGGGCCGCTGCGGGAGTCGCGAGCGACTCGGTCGCGTGCATGCCATCCACAACACCGGATCGAGGTGTCGGGATGGCGAACACCGGCTGGCGAGTCGCTGAGAAATCGGAAGACGCCGCGCTGACCTGCGCGGGACCATCCGCTCCGTGACGCATCTCTCAGGGATCGGCTGGTCCCCCGCGCTTCTCGAGCACCTCCCCGACGGGACCCACCCCGGTCGGGTGAGCCGGGTCGACCGTGGCCGGCTCACCGTCCTCACCGCCGACGGTGAGCGGCGGGTGCACCTCGCCGCCGCGCTGCACGACCCCGACGGCGTCGCCTCACCGGCGGTGGGCGACTGGGTGGCGCTGCGCGGCGAGCTCGCCGTCGCCGTGCTGCCGCGCCGGTCGGCGTTCACCCGCACCGTCGCGGGCCGCACGTCCGCGGCGCAGGTCGTGGCGGCCAACCTCGACCTGGTGCTCGTGGTGGACGCGCTGGCCGGGCCGACCCGCGCGCGGCGGGTTGAGCGCTACCTCGCCGTCGCCTGGGGGAGCGGCGCGACGCCGGTCGTCGTCCTCACCAAGGCCGACCTGTGCGACGACGTCCCGGCCGCGGTGGCCGCGGTGGCCGAGGACGCCGTCGGGGCCGAGGTGCTCGCCGTCAGCGCGCGCACCGGCGAGGGGCTCGACGCGGTGCGCGCGCTGCTCGCGGACGGACGGACGGCGGCCATGGTCGGCCCGTCGGGAGTCGGGAAGTCCTCGCTGGCCAACGCGCTGGCCGGCCGCGAGGTGGCGCCGACGCAGGACGTGCGGGAGGCCGACGGCCGCGGCCGGCACACCACCACCTCCCGCGAGCTGCACCTGCTGCCCGGCGGCGGGCTGCTCGTCGACACCCCCGGCATGCGGGAGCTGGGCCTCTACGACGACGAGGGCGTCGACACCGCCTACGCCGACGTCGCCGAGCTGGCGCTGCACTGCCGGTTCCGCGACTGCGCGCACCGCACCGAGCCCGGCTGCGCGGTCGCGGCGGCCATCGACGACGGCCGGCTCGACCCCGCCCGGCTGCTCGGCTGGCGCAAGCTGCAGGCCGAGGCCCGCCGTCAGGAGCTGCGGGCCGACGCCCGTGCCCGGGCTGCCGAGCACGCCCGGGTCAAGGCACTGCACCGCGCGTACCGCGCGCAGCCGAACCGGGTGCGATGACCCCGCCTGGGTAGGGTCGCCGTCCGTGCGCGTGCTCGTCGTCGGCTCCGGAGCCCGGGAGCACGCCCTGTGCGTCGCTCTGTCGTCCGATCCCGCGGTCACCGCGCTGGCCTGCGCGCCGGGCAACGCCGGCACCGCGCGCATCGCCGAGCCGGCGCCCCTCGACGTCGCCGACCCCGTGGCGGTCGCGGCGCTGGCCACCGGGTGGGGCGCCGACCTCGTCGTCGTCGGTCCGGAGGTGCCGCTGGTGGCCGGTGCCGTTGACGCCGTCCGCGAGGCGGGGATCGCCTGCTTCGGCCCGTCGGCGCAGGCCGCGCAGATCGAGGGCAGCAAGTCCTTCGCCAAGCACGTCATGGCCGCCGCCGGCGTGCCGACCGCCCGGGCGTGGCCGGTGGGCGGGCCGGCCGAGCTGGAGACCGCGCTGGACGAGGCCGGCCCGCCGTTCGTGGTCAAGGACGACGGGCTGGCCGCCGGCAAGGGCGTCGTCGTCACCGCCGACCGCGACGCCGCCGTCGCCCACGGGCGCCGCGTGCTCGACGCCGGGGGTGCGGTGCTGGTCGAGGAGTACCTCGACGGCCCGGAGGTGTCGCTGTTCGCGGTGACCGACGGGACGACCGTCGTGCCGCTCGTCCCGGCCCAGGACCACAAGCGCCGCGACGACGGCGACGCGGGTCCCAACACCGGCGGGATGGGCGCCTACGCACCGCTGCCCTGGGCGCCGGCCGGGCTGGTCGACGAGGTGCTGGCCACCGTGCTGCAGCCGACGGTCGACGAGATGCGCCGCCGCGGCGAGCCGTTCAGCGGGCTGCTCTACGCCGGGCTGGCGCTGACCTCCCGCGGCGTGCGGGTGGTCGAGTTCAACGCCCGCTTCGGCGACCCCGAGACCCAGGTGGTGCTGCCGCTGCTGGAGACGCCGCTGGGCGGGCTGCTGCACGCCGCGGCCACCGGCACCCTCGCCGACCACCCGCCGCTGCGCTGGCGTCCCGGTGCCGCGGTCACCGTCGTCGTCGCCGCGCCCGGCTATCCGGAGGCGCCGCGCACCGGCGATCCGGTCACCGGGGCCGACGGCGAGGGCGTGCTGCACGCCGGCACCGCCGTGGACGCCGAGGGGACGGTCCGCTCGACCGGCGGGCGGGTGCTCGCGGTGACCGCGACCGGACCCGACCTCGCCGTCGCCCGGCGGAGCGCCTACGACCGGGTGGCTGCCGTCCGCCTGGCCGGCGCGCACTGGCGCACCGACATCGCGCTGGCCGCCGTCGAGGGCCGGATCACCCTCCCGTAGCCGCCGGGCGTCCTCCCGCACCGCAGGTCGTCCTCCCTCACCGTGCGGCGTCCTCCCTCACCGCCCACCGTGAGGGAGGACG
>NZ_JBJGYX010000087.1:0-14832 GCF_054050195.1 Geodermatophilus sp. SYSU D00710 | reverse complement strand
GCGGGGAGCCGGGGGCGGGGGGGGGGGGGGGCGCCCGACGAGCGGCACACCGCCCGCCCCCGCCCCGCCCCCCCCCCCCCCCCCCCCCCCCCCCCGTCGCTCCGGGGTGGACGTCGCGGCGCAGGCCCACGTCCGGCTCGTGGCAGGGGATCGGCTGTGGGCCGGTCGAGCAGGCGAGGCAGGCCCTCGGTGCGCCGGGGGCCCACCCGGTCGCCCTCGGTGGCGTGCGAGACGCCCGGTCCGGCAGCGGCGCACGCAGCCGGGCGCCATCGCTGCCTGATGCGGGTGCCCAGCAGCCACCTGCCGGTGACGCGTGAGCACCCCCCGCCTCGAGGTCGCCCCGGTCGTCGGCTCAGCACGCCGTCACGACGCTCGTGACCCCCACTCCTGGGAGTGGACGGCGGGAGCACGTGGACTGCCCCGGTGGCCGCGGCCTCGTCAACGGCCGCGGCCGGCCATCTGACGGCCCCACGCCAGGACCCCGGCCAGGTCGGCGCGGACGGCGGGGACGAGCGTGGCGAGGCCGTAGGCGGCCACGCCGGCCGCGAGGCCCGAGACCAGTCGACCCGGCGTCGGCCACCCGGTCGTCAGTTGGGTGGTCAGGAAGCAGACAGCGCCCACCAGGGTCGCGCCACCGGTGATCCGCAGGGCGCCGAGCAGGAGGGCGCGCACCGGGATCACGGTGAGCCGGGAGAGCCACCACAGCGACAGCGGCCACTCGACGAGGGCCGCCGCGGCGTATCCGGCCGCCACACCGGTCACACCGGAGAGGGCGCCGACGGCGATGCACGCCGCCTTGAGGACGAGGGTGACGGCCGTGTAGCGCAGGAGCGCGTCCGACAGTCCCCGGGACAGGTACACCCAGAACCCGACGAAGGACAGGGTCTGGGCGCTGCCTGCCACGGCGAGCAGCGCCAACACGGGCGCCACGGGGTGCCAGCGTGCGCCGAGCACGATGTCGACGATCGGACCGGCCGCGCCGGCGACCAGGGCCAGCGCGGTGACGATCGGGATGCCCAGGGCCAGCTGGCCGCGGCGCAGGTACTCGCCGAAGCGCACCGGATCCGCCTGCAACCGGGACAGCACCGGGACGGCGACCGTGGTGGCCGGCGTCCGGAGCTGGGCCAACGGCGTCATCAGGAGCTGGAAGCCACGGCTGTAGATGCCCAGCGCCGCCGGCCCGGACCACAGGCCGAGGGCCATGGTGTCCAGGTTGTTGCCGAGGTAGTAGGCGATGTGCGTCCCGGTGAGACCGCCGCCGAAGCGGAGGAACGGCCGCAGCCCGGACCCTCGGCGCGGCCGTCCCGGCACCCAGCGGGCCAGCGCCACGACGGCGACCAGGGCGACCGTGCCCACGGTGAGCTGCTGAGCGACCAGCGCCCAGTAGCCCGCACCCGCGGCCGCCGCGACCACCGCGACGACCAGCGCCGCCAGCTGGGCGAGCAGGTCGGCGCCCGCGACCGCTCCGAAGCGCAGGTCGCGGGTGAGCCCGGCGCGGTACTGGGCCGCGAGGCCGTTGAGCACGAAGGTCAGCGCCAGCGCCTGCGTCACCGGTACCAGCTCGGCCTGCGAGAAGACGTCGGCGACGACACCCGCCCCGGCGGTCACGACGGCCGCCAGCACCAGACCCGCCCCGGCGTTGACCCAGAACAGCCCGTCCCGCTGACGCGGGGTGAGCTCCGGTGCCCGGATCGCGGCGGTGGACAACCCGAGGTCGCGGACCACCTCGCCCATGCCGACGACCACCAGGCCGACGGCCATGAGGCCGTAGTCGTGGGGGCTGAGCAGCCGGGCCAGGACGACGACGGAGGCGAACTGCAGCAGGATCCGCGCGCCCTGCCCGGCCAGGGTGACCCCGGCGCCCCGGGCGGCCACGCGACCCAGGCCGGGCCCGCTGCCGGCCGGCTGCGAGGCCGCGGAGGGGAGGGTGTCGGTGGTGGTGCCGTGGGGCGGCGGTTCAGCGGCGGACGGCATGCTGCACCTCCGGAACCGCCGGTCCCGTGCGTCCTGCGGCGCCGGCGGCAGGACCGGCCGGCGGCCGTGCGTACTCACCGGGCACGTATCCGAAGGCACCCGTGACGAGGCCGGCGTAGCTCGCCAGCTCCGTGACGGCGCGGGCCCGCGCCGCTACGTCGCGGCGGGCGATCCCCCCGCCGGCGGCCAGCAGCGACCCCGTGATCCGCACGGCTGCCTTGGCCACGACGACGAGCCGCGTGCGCCACCGGGCGACCGCCGTGCCGGCCAGGTGCACCTCCGCCCGGCTCCAGGAGCCGGCGGCCCGGAAGCTGCGCCGCAGTACCCAGCCGCGGGTCAGCCGGTCGGGTGGCACGAACTCGACCGCCTCGGCCTCGTCACACCACCGGATCTCCCCACCCCGGCGCACGAGCGCGTGGGTGAAGAGGGTGTCCTCCCCGCCGGTGAGCCCGAAGCGCTCGTCGAAGCCCAGTCCGAGGGCGCGCACCTGGTGCAGGTCGAGCAGCAGGTTGCCGGCTCCCGCGCCCCCCACGGACGTGCCGGTGGGCAGGCGACGTCGATCGAAGGCGCCGGAGCCCGAGACCCACGCGTCCGCCGGACCCGTGAGGTGGGCAGGCACCGGGCCGGCCACGGCGGCGCACCGCCACCTCGACCACCCGGCCACGAGGTGCGCGAGCCATCCGGGGGAGGGCAGCTCGTCGTCGTCGATGAAGACGAGCACGTCGGCGTCACCGGCCTCGGCAAGGGCCCGGTTCCGAGCGGCGGAGATCCCGGGCCTCGGCTCGTGGACGTAGCGGATGCCGCGTCCACCCCAGGCGCCGACCACGTCGGCCGCGCTGCCCTCGGGGTCGTTGTCCACGACGAGGACGGCGGCCCGGGGCTCGACCGAGGCCGCCTGCTGCTCGAGTGCGCCGAGCAGGGCGGGCAGCCGGTCGGTGCGGCGGTAGGTGAGCACGGCGACGACGACGTCCGCCGCTCGCTCTGGTCCGGACACGCCCGACTCCTCGCCTCGCTGGGATCCCGTGACGAACGGTTCTCGACACCGGAGCCCGTTCCCGGCGGATTGCACTCACCCGTCCGTGGAGAAGGTACGTCCAATTCTGGCGGAGAACGGAGGGGCGCACTCCTTTCGGGTGATCCCGCGAGAGGTGGCGAATGGTCGGGGCGCATTTTCGTGGAACGGTGTGCGGGCGCTCCGCGAGCTGCGGAGGAGCAGCCATCACCCGCGGTCGGCGGGCGGAGTCGGGGGGATCGGGTCGTGCACTTCTCGCTGTCGCCCACGGGGCCGAGATGACGGCGCTCCTGCTGGCGGGCGCCGCGCTGTCCGCCGGTGCCCTGGGCCTGGTCCTCCTGCACCGGGCACCGCGGGCGGCCCTGGTCGGCTGGCTGGTCGTGGTCTGCGGTGTCCCGGTCTGGGTCGGGCTGCACCTCGTCGTCGAACTCGAGTCCCACGTGGCCGCCACCGTCGGCCTCGTGGCCTGCCTGCTGCCGGGCGTCCTGTTCGGGCAGAACGCCGCCGCCGGCCGGGTGACCCGCGCCGACGGGCTCCTGGTGCTCTTCCTCGCCGCCGCCCTGGTCGGCGCGGTCGCCGGTCGGTCCACCGTGTCCGACGTCTTCCTCGTCGCGGTGCAGTGGGCCGGGGCCTTCCTGGCCGGCCGCGTCATCGGTCACCGGGTGCCGCTGGGCTGGGTGTACGGCGCGATCGCCGTGGCCCTCACCGTGGTCGCCGGGTTCGCGATCGTCGAGTTCCTCACCGGGTGGAACCCCTTCGTGACCGTCCCCGGCTCGGGCAGCCTCCACGACGACTGGTCCCCCATCCAGGAACGGGGCGGGCAGGCTCGCGCCGAGGCCGCGTTCGGGCACTCCATCGCCCTGGGCGCCAGCCTCGCGCTGGCCGTGCCCCTGGCCCTGGCCTCGCGCTTCCGGTCCGGTGTGCGGCTCGCCATGGTGGTGGTCCTGGTGGCCGCGGCCGCGGTGACCTTCAGCCGCATCGGCCTCCTCACCGCCATCGGCGGGGTCGCGCTGTCGGTCCTGTTCGTGCGCTCGGAGCTGTCGGCACGCATGCGCTGGAGCGTCATCGGAGGGCTGGCCGTGGCGGCTGCGGGACTGTCGTCCCTCATCGCCGGCACCTTCGAGGCCGCGGGCGACGAGGCCTCGGCCAGCGCCGGTTACCGCATCGACCTGCTCGACCTGCTCCCCACGCTGCGCGCCTTCGGCCTGGCCGAGAGCCTGTACGTCTCCCCGACGGGGGAGCGCACCTTCGCCGGCTTCGACTCGATCGACAACGCCGTGCTGCTGGTCGGCCTCGACTACGGCTGGGTGCCGATGGTCGTCGTCGTCGCCCTCCTCGTCGGGGGCCTCTGGTGTCTGGTGTCGAGGCGGGCGACCGCGCCCACGATCGCCGTGGTCGCCCAGATCCCCGCGCTGGTCACCGTCGCCCTCATCACCCAGTACTCGACGCTGCTCTGGTTCGTCGCCGGACTCGCCGTCTTCAGCCAGGCCGCGGCCCGGCACCCGGCCGACGAGTCGCCCGCCGCATCACCCGGAATGGGGAGGGCCGTGGAATCCGCGCCATTCTGACAGTTACGTTCACCGTTCGATCGACGAGTTCTCGGGTGCTGTCGCCCGCCCCGGAGGGAATCCTGTGGCACTGAACCATTTCCTGACCGTTCTGCGGCGCCGGATCCGGTGGATCTCGTCCGTGTTGTTGGTGTGCCTCACCGGCGCGGTCCTGTTGAGCACGCTCCTCCCGCGCACCTACGAGTCGACGGCCGAGCTCTACGTCTCGGTGACGACGGCCCAGGGGGTCGACGACCTGGCCAACGGGGCGCGGTTCACCCGTGAGCAGATGGCGTCCTTCGCCAGCCTCGCCCTGACGCCCCGCGTGCTGGAGCGGGTCGCGGAGGAGTTCGACGTCTCCGGCGGGGCCGAGCGCCTCGAGGACCGGGTGAGCGTCGAGGCGTCCGACAGCACCGTGGTCATCGCCCTGACCGTCGTGGACGCCGACCCGGCACGGGCGGCGGACCTGGCCAACGCCGTCGCCGACCGGACTGCCGACGCGGTGGAGGAACTGGCGCCGAGGGACCCCGACGACGGCAGCTCGACCGTGCGGGTGGAGGTCGTGCGCCCGGCCACCGCCCCGGCATCCGCGGCCTCGCCGGACACGGTGCTCAACATCGCCGCCGGCGCCGTCCTGGGTCTGACCCTGGGCATCCTGCTCGCCCTGGCGCGCGACGCCGTCGACACCCGGGTCCGCGATGCCGACGTCCTCGCCGAGCTGACCACGCTGCCCGTGCTCGGCACGGTCGGTGTCTGGTCGGGCCGGCAGCCGGGCCGGGTCCAGGTGGCGACGGCCCCGCACAGCCCCGCGGCGGAGAGCATCCGCCAGTTGCGGACGAACCTCCAGTTCCTCCGGGTCGCCGAGGACCCGGCCGGGAGTGCCCGCCCGGGTGCGCACGTCGTCGCGGTGACCTCGGCGCTCTCCGCGGAGGGCAAGTCGACGATCTCGGTCAACCTCGCCGTCGCCCTCGCGCAGACCGGCGCCCGGGTGCTGCTCGTCGACGCCGACCTGCGCCGGCCCACCGTCGCCGAGGCGCTGCGGATCGAGGGTGGCGTCGGGCTGACCACCGTCCTCGCCCGCGACGCCGACCTCGAGGACGTCGTCCAGGAGTGGGGCACGTGCGGGCTGCACGTGCTGCCGTCCGGCGCGATCCCGCCCAACCCGACCGAGCTCCTCGGGTCACCGGCGATGCGCTGGCTGGTCGACCGCGTGCGGCAGGCCTACGACTACGTCGTGGTCGACACGTCGCCGCTGCTGCCGGTGGCGGACGCGACCGTCCTGGCCGGCCTCGTCGACGGCACCGTCGTGGTGGCCAACGCCAGCCGGGTCCGCCGGACGCAGCTGAGCCACGCACTGGGCAACCTCGAGCGCGTCTCGGCCCGGGTCCTGGGCGTCGTGCTCAACCACGTCCGCCGCGACGAGGAGGCCTACTCCTACCGCCAGGGCGAGGTCGTGCCCGAGCGCGTCACGGCCGAGGGTGACCGGCGGCCGGCCGACGTGGCCCACCGTGCACCGGCCGGCCGCCCGTCCGTCGGGTCGTGAGCGGGACCGGACAGCCGGAGGAGCCGCTCCGCGTCCTCGTGGTCTGCACCGGCAACATCTGCCGGTCGCCTGCTGCGGAGCTGCTCCTGCGTGCCGGCCTCGGGCCCGCGGCCGGGGTCGAGGTGACCAGCGCGGGCCTCTCGGCTCCCGTGGGAGAGCCCGTCGCCGAGCCCATGGCCCGGCTGCTGCGCGCCCAGGGCGTGGATCCGGGTGTCTCGACGGCACGCCAGGTGCAGCCGGGCGCCGTCCGTGACGCCGACCTCGTCCTCACCATGACCGCCGCTCAGCGCCGGGCCGTGGTCACGTCCGTACCGAGCGCGGTGCGTCGCACCTTCACCCTCGTGGAGTTCGCCGACGTCGCCGCCCTGGTCGGGGTCGCCCGCCTGCCCGGAGGGCCGGCGGAGCGGATCGCCGCGGCACTGCGCGCTGCCCCGGTGGCTCGGGCGCAGCGGACCGGGACGACGGCAGAGGACGACATCGAGGACCCGTACGGCCGTTCCGAGGACGTCTTCTCACGGGTCCTCGACAGGATCGACGGCGCCGTCGAGCGACTCCTCCGCGAGCTCCGCGAGCCCGCACTCAGCCGAGCCGGGACAGCCGGGACGGACGGTCCCCAGCCGTGAGCAGCCCCTCGGCGGCCGCCGGCGCCGACGCCCGGCCGCGCGGCCCGCGACTGCTCCTGCCGCCGGTGCTCATGTACCACTCGGTCAGCGCGTCGACGGGACCCGATCCGCACCGGCTGCGGGTCCACCCGGACCGCCTGGACGCGCACCTGCGACTGCTCCGCCGGCTGGGCCTGCGCGGGGTGTCACTGGGGGAGCTCATGGCGGCCGCCGACGCCGGCCGGGCGGACGGCCTGGTGGGGCTGACCTTCGACGACGGCTACACCGACTTCCTCGACCAGGCCGTCCCGGTACTGGGCCGCCACGGCATGACCGGCACGCTCTACGTCGTCGCCGGCCGGCTCGGCGGAGCGAACGAGTGGGACGCCGGCCCGCGGTTGGACCTGCTCGACGCGGACGGTGTCCGAGCGGTCGCGAGGGCAGGGCACGAGATCGGCAGCCACACCCTGACCCACGTCCGGCTGTCGGCTGCCGACCCGGTCGTGGTGGCCCGGGAGGTCACCGGGAGCCGCCGGGTCCTCGAGGACGTCCTGCAGTCCGCGGTCTCCGGCTTCTGCTTTCCGTGGGGGGACTTCGACGAGGCCGCGGCCGAGACGGTCCGCGCCGCCGGCTACGACCACGCCTGCGTCACCGGCGACTACCGGCCCGGCGATCGGTTCACCGTCCCGCGGTGCTACGTGGCCCCGGAGGACGGCCCCGTCCGCCTGGTCGCCAAGCTGGCCCGTCACCGGATCCGGGTGCGCACCGGCCGTTGAGGCGCGGTGGTCCGCCCTGCGCAGGCGGCTGCGGCCGTCGAGCACGGTCCCGAAGCGCCCGCGTGGCCGGGTTGCCGGCCGGGCGCACCGTGGACGTACGCGAGCGGGCGGCCGTGCCCGGGTGGCGATCGCACCCCCGGGCGCGGCCCCCGGTGAGCGGACGCCGAGCAGCTCCGGGCGACGGACCGGTCACCGGTCGTACGGCGGACGGCGCGCGGTTCGGCCCTGGGGCGCCGGTGCGTTCCCGTGGACCCGGCCGGCGACCCGCCTCTCGGCCCTGACGACGACCGCCGGATCCGCCGACGGGCCCGTCGGACCCGGCCTCCGGGTCGCGATCGCCACTGCTCGTCCCGGCCGCGCTCGCCCGGGCCGGTGGCAGGCCCGTCAGGGTCTCCCCCCGGCCGCCGAGCGCTGAGGGCGTCTCGCCGGCCGGGACGCGCACCCCGCGGCTGCGCCGGGGGCGGGAACGGTCAGGAGGCCGTCGGCGCCCCGGTGCCGGTGGCGAGCGAGGGGACGGCCGGAGTGTCGTCCTCGTCCGGGGTCCCAGGGCGCCGTCGGGCCGCCGCGAGCAGACCGAGGGCGTAGGCCACGGTCAGGCTCAGCACGACGAGCTCGCCGCCGTCCTCGACGGTGCCGACGGCGTCACCGATGGCGGTGTGCATGACGAGCACGTGGAGCTGGTCGACCAGACCACCGAACAGCACGTAGCCGGCGAGCAGCGCGGCCACGCCGAGGCTGGCGCGCCGGGTCGCGGCGTCGCTGCGGCGGTGCAGCAGCGCGGCGGCGACGACGGGCACCACGGCCAGCAGCCCCCACACGAGGATCTCGCCCAGGTCGTTGGCGCGCAGGCCCAGCAGGCCGTCCGGGAACCAGAGACGCTCGCCGAGCCGGTCGGCGAGCCAGGCGCCCCTGTTCTCGTGCAGGCGCAGGCTGTCGTCGGCGAGCGCGGCGGCGAAGACGGCGGCCCAGGGCAGGAACACCCACCGTCGGCTGTACAGCGCCAGCACGACCAGGAGGAACGCGATGGTCGCCTGCTGCAGGTACCCCCACTGCTCGGCGAAGCCGCGGTCGGTCTCGAGCACCCACGGACCGCCGCGGTCGGCGGGACCGTCCGCGGTCAGCAGGTGGCCGACCGAGGCCACGACCAGCGCGAGGTCGACGGCCACCAGTGCCACCAGGGCCGCCACCGACAGCCGAGCGACGATGTGCCGGAGGAGGCCCGTTGCGCTGCTGGTTTCCATGACCGTCCCCGTCTCACGTCGCGCCACCCCGTCAGCGGGGTGGTCCTCCGAACAGTCGAACGTCCGCGGACGGGTGGCGGCAACGCTCCGCCGGGTGGCGTCCCCCCAAGGGAGGAGACGCGCCGGCAGGCAGCGGCCCCGAGCCGCTGTCGGCACCGAGGGTGTGCCTGCTCTCCTCCGGGGGACGGTCCCGTGGACGTCGGCTCACCGGGCCGTGGCCGGTGCGACCGGGTCCTCCGTCGTCCCGGGAGGCGTCGGAACGAGGTCCGAGATGACGTACTTGACCTTCCCACCCGTGAACGGCAGTCGGTCGACGTACTCGGTGGTGACCGGGACCTCGTCGCCGATGCGCTGGCGGAGCGTCTCCACCGCCGCCTCGACGTGGGACGTGCTGTCGTGGCCGGCGCCGAGGACGACGCGCACGACGATCGAGTAGTCGGCACGCTGGTGGATCTGGAACAGCCGCACGCTGTCGGGGTGCCTGCTGAACATCGCCATGAGCCGGTGTCCGATGGCCCGGCCGCTCGGCAGCCGGAGGATGTCGGTGGAGCGGCCCTCGGGTTGGCTCATCAGCGGCAGGGTGACGCCACAGGGGCACGACTCGTCGAGCAGCGCGCCGCGATCGCCGATCCGGTACCGGATGAGGGGGAACACCCGGTTCGTCAGGTCCGTGACGACGAGGTCGCCGACCTCGCCCGCGGGCACCGGCCGGCCGCGCTCGTCGACCACCTCGACGAGGCGGACGTCGGCGAACAGGTGCAGACCGTTGCGCTCCCGGCACTCGCCTGCCAGCCAACCGAACTCCGAGCCGCGGTACTCGTCGTAGACGGGTACGCCGAAGAAGGACTCCAGCCGGTGACGAGCCGAGGTGGTGAGCGGCGCCGCGGTCGTCGCGACCGCCCTGAGGGAGGGGGTGTCGAGGCCCGACTCCTCGAGGAAGTCGGCGAACTCGAGCATCGACCCGACGTAACCCTCGAGGAGAGCCGGACGGGACGCGCGGATCCGGCGGTGGAAGCGCCGCATCGAAGCAGGACTCAGGAGCGCGGCGTCCAGGTAACTCTGCCGGGTGGGCCACCACTGCAGGTCGTTCTTGAGGGTCTCCATCCGGCCGAACCCCCAGCGTCCCACCCGGGCGAGGTCGTCCCAGGGCTGGATCCCCCACCAGGAGTACATCCGCCAGGCCAGCGCGAGGGACGGCACCCGGGCGTCCTGCTTGGTCTGCAGCGGCTGCCCGGTGCTCCCCCCGGTCAGGGCCTCCCGCACGGTCCCGGGACGGGCTTCCGAGGAGAGGAAGCCGGACGCGTGCTCCTTGACGACGGACCGGTCGATGATCGGCAGGGCCTCCCAGTCGTCCCAGCTCCGCACGGCCGGGACCTCGACCGCGTGCCGGGCGTAGAAGTCGGGGTAGAAGGCGGTGCCCTCGGTGGCCCACTGCAGCATCCGGGTGGCGCCGCGCCACTGGAGGTCGCGCAGGGCCTCGGGTGCCATGGTCTGCTGACCCATCAGCTCACGGAAGAACGAGTCGTTGCGGCGGCGGACCGTGGCGGCCTTCGCCCGGAACGCCCGGGCAGCGAGTGCGGTGCGTCGATCCTGGACCACGCGGCCTCGGTCAGTGTGCACGGCGACCTCTCACTGAGGAACGGAGACGCTCCGGAGGAGCGCGCTCGGAGTCTCCCGTCACGTCCCGCTGGCCGATACGGCACTCGGCCCGAAAGGGTGAGGGCGCCGTCGAGGTCCGCCTGGGCCTGTCCGGGTGATCGGGATCGGCCGAGGTCCGTCCCGACGGCGTGCAGGAGGGCCGGACCCCGGTACCGACCTCGACGGTGTGCCGGCCTCCCTCGCCGCGGGCTCACCCCTCCGGCACCACGAGGCGTGACCATGTCACCCGACCGAGTGCTTCCCGGCGGGGTGAACCCGGTCGGGGGATGACGCAGAGTCACCGCGGCTGGTCGACTGCCCGGGACGTCGGACGAGGTCCTGGGGGAGACGTGACCGTCATCGGGTATGCGCCGGGCGCGTACGACCTGTTCCACATCGGCCACCTCAACGTGCTGCGGCACGCCGCCGCCCACTGCGACCGTCTGGTGGCCGGCGTGGTCGCCGACGAGGTGCTGCTGCAGACCAAGGGCCGGCTGCCGGTCGTGCCGCTGGCCGAGCGGATGGAGATCGTCCGCGGCCTGCGCGTCGTCGACGACGTGCACGCCGAACTCGTGCCCGACAAGCTCGAGGCCTGGCGGGCGGTGGGCTTCTCGGTCCTGTTCAAGGGCGACGACTGGCGGGGGACGCCGAAGGGCGAGCGGGTCGAGCGCGACATGGCCTCGGTCGGCGTCACGGTCCACTACTTCCCGTACACGATGCACACCTCGAGTACCGCGCTGCGCCGAGCGCTGCAGGCGCTCGAGACCGCCGAGCCCACGACCAGGACGGCGTCCGCGCTCCCGCGGTGATGCGCGAGGGGGGCTCCCCGGCGGCCGGATCTGCCCGCTCGACGATCCCGGGCCCCGGTCGGCGCCGGCCGCCGATCGTGCCCCCGGCAGGGCCGGCGCCGGCCGTCTAGCCTGGGAGGGGGCCCCGGCGCCGCACTCGGCGGCGCCCGCTGCGGGCCGTCGTCCCCAGGAGGAAGTCCCCGTGAGCCTGCGCGGCGTGCTCGACGTCGTCCTCAGCGATCCCGGCACCGCCCGCGTGGTGGCCGCCGTGGGGTCGGCCGAGCTCGCCGTCCCGGCCCCGCCGCCGGTGCAGCCGCTGGTCGCCGCCGCGCTGGCCGCGGTCGAGCCGGGCGCGGGAGTGCCGGTCCTGCTGGTCACCACCGGCGAGCGCGACGCCGACCTCGCCGCCGACCTGCTCCGCTGCTTCCTGCCCGACCGCCGGGTGGAGACCTTCCCGGCCTGGGAGACGCTGCCGCACGAGCGGCTCTCCCCGCGCGCGGACACCGTGGGCCGCCGCCTGGCCGTGCTGCGCGACCTGACGAACCCGGGGGAGAACGGCGCGATCGACGTGCTCGTCGCCCCGGTGCGCAGCGTGCTGCAGCCGCTGGCGCCCGGCCTCGGCGACCTCGTGCCGGTCGAGCTGCGCGCGGGCGACACCGCCGAGCTCGACGACGTCGCCCGCGCGCTGGTCGACGCCGCCTACACCCGCGTGGAGCTGGTCGAGAAGCGGGGCGAGTTCGCCCTCCGCGGCGGCCTGCTCGACGTCTTCCCGCCCACCGAGCCGCACCCGGTCCGGGTGGAGTTCTGGGGCGACGAGGTCGACGAGCTGCGCTACTTCTCCGCCGCCGACCAGCGCTCCCTCGACGAGCGGCCCGAGCGGCTGTGGGCCCCGCCGTGCCGCGAGCTGCTGCTCACCGACGAGGTCCGCGCCCGCGCCGCCGAGCTGGCCGCCGAGCACCCCGGCCTGGCCGACGTGCTCGGGAAGCTCGCCGAGGGCATCGCCGTCGAGGGCATGGAGTCGCTGACCCCCGTCCTGATCGAGGGCGACCTGCAGCTGCTCACCGACCTCGTCCCGGCCGGCACCCACGTCCTGGTCGCCGACCCCGAGCGGGTGCGCAGCCGCGCCGCCGACCTGGTGCGCACCGCCGAGGAGTTCCTCGCCGCCTCCTGGGCCACCGCCGCCGAGGCCGGCGAGGCGCCGCTGGACCTCGGCGCGTCGTCGTTCCGGGCGCTCGAGGACGTCGAGGCCGCCGCCCGCGGCCGGGGCCTGCCGTGGTGGACCACCGGCGCGTTCACGCTCGGCGACCTCGAGAGCGACGACCAGGGCGCCCTGGAGGCCACCACCGTCGAGCGGTTCGCCGGCGACCTCGACCGCGCCGTCGCGACGCTGCGCGCCTGGACCCGTGACGGCTGGCGGGTCGTGCTGACCTTCGCCGGGCCCGGCCCGGCCCAGCGCGCGGCCGAGCAGCTCGGTGCCGCCGACCTCGGCGTGCGGCTGGTGCCCGGCCTCGAGACCGCGCCCGAGCCGGGGCTGATCTCGATCACCCAGGGCAACCTGGAGTCGGGCTTCACCCTGCCCGGGGTCGAGTTGGCGCTGGTCACCGAGCACGACCTCACCGGCCAGCGCGGCACCACGATGCGCGACGCGGTCAAGATGCCCGCCCGGCGGCGCAACGCCGTCGACCTGGTGCAGCTGCAGCCCGGCGACCTCGTCGTCCACGAGCACCACGGCATCGGCCGCTACGTCGAGATGGTCAGCCGCACCGTCAACGGCGGGCAGCGCGACTACCTCATCGTCGAGTACGCGCCGAGCAAGCGGAACCAGCCGCCGGACCGGCTCTTCGTGCCCACCGACGCCCTCGACCAGCTCACCCGCTACGTCGGCGGGGAGCAGCCGGCGCTGTCCAAGCTCGGCGGCGCCGACTGGCAGAAGACCAAGGGCCAGGCCCGCAGGGCGGTCAAGCAGATCGCCGCCGAGCTCATCCGCCTGTACTCCGCCCGCATGGCCACCCAGGGCCACGCGTTCGGCCCGGACACCGTCTGGCAGCGCGAGCTCGAGGACGCCTTCCCGTTCCAGGAGACGCCCGACCAGCTCGGCGCCATCGACGAGGTCAAGCGGGACATGGAGAACCCGGTGCCGATGGACCGGGTCATCTGCGGCGACGTCGGCTACGGCAAGACCGAGATCGCCGTCCGCGCGGCGTTCAAGGCGGTGCAGGACGGCAAGCAGGTCGCCGTCCTGGTGCCCACGACGCTGCTGGCCAACCAGCACTTCAAGACCTTCTCGGAGCGGATGGCCCAGTTCCCGGTCACCGTCAAGGTGCTCTCGCGCTTCCAGTCCGACGCCGAGAGCGCAGAGACGCTGCGGCAGCTCGCCGCCGGCGAGGTCGACGTCCTGGTGGGCACCCACCGGCTGCTGCAGCCGACCACCCGGTTCAAGGACCTCGGCCTGGTGATCGTCGACGAGGAGCAGCGCTTCGGTGTCGAGCACAAGGAGTACCTGAAGACGATGCGGACGGCGGTCGACGTGCTGTCGATGTCGGCGACCCCGATCCCGCGCACGCTGGAGATGAGCCTGACCGGCATCCGGGAGATGTCGACGATCCTCACCCCGCCCGAGGAGCGGCACCCGGTGCTCACCTACGTGGGCGCCTGGGACGACAAGCAGATGGCCGCCGCCATCCGCCGCGAGCTGCTGCGCGACGGCCAGGTCTTCGTCATCCACAACCGGGTGCAGTCGATCGACAAGGCGGCGGCGAAGATCCGGCAGCTGGTGCCCGAGGCCCGCGTCGCCGTCGGCCACGGCCAGATGAAGGAGCACGAGCTCGAGCGGATCATGGTCGGCTTCTGGGAGAAGGAGTACGACGTCCTGGTCGCGACGACGATCGTCGAGTCGGGCCTGGACATCCCCAACGCCAACACCCTCGTCGTCGACCGCGCCGACACCTTCGGCCTCTCGCAGCTGCACCAGATCCGCGGCCGGGTCGGCCGTGGCCGCGAGCGCGCCTACGCCTACTTCACCTACGACCCCTCGCGGCCGCTGACCGAGACCTCGGTCGACCGGCTGACCACCATCGCGCACAACACCGACCTCGGCGCCGGCATGGCGGTCGCCATGAAGGACCTCGAGATCCGCGGCGCGGGCAACCTGCTCGGCGGCGAGCAGTCCGGGCACATCGCCGGCGTCGGCTTCGACCTCTACGTCCGCCTGGTCGGCGAGGCGGTGGCCGACTACCGCGCCCAGGTCACCGGCCAGCAGGCGCCGCCCGAGCCGGTCGAGGTCCGGGTCGACCTGCCGGTCGACGCGCACCTGCCGCACGACTACGTGCCCGGCGAGCGGCTGCGGATGGAGGCCTACCGCAAGGTCGCCTCGGTGCAGGACGACGACCAGGCCCAGGCCGTGCTCGACGAGCTCACCGACCGCTACGGGACGCCGCCCGCGCCGGTGCTCAACCTGCTCGCGGTGGCCCGTTTCCGCGCCGCCATGCGGGCCCTCGGCATCACCGAGGTGTCGCTGCAGGGCCGCGCCATCCGGATCTCGCCGGTGCCCCTCCGGGAGTCGCAACAGATGCGGCTGAACCGGCTGGCCGACGGCGCCACGTACAAGTCCGCCGTCCAGACGGTGTCGCTCAAGGTCCCGGTCGGGGCCGACGGGCGCACCCCGCTGGGGGACGTCGCGCCGGCAGAGCCCCTCCCCTCCCAGCTGCACGC
>NZ_JBJGYX010000086.1:0-15893 GCF_054050195.1 Geodermatophilus sp. SYSU D00710 | reverse complement strand
CGAGTCGTGCTGGGCCGTGGGGGCGGCGGGGGTGTGGCGTTGGGTGGCCGCCGCCCCCCCCGCCGCCCCCGCGCCGGTCGCGCTCGCCGCGCGGCGGGCGCTCGAGGCGGCCTCCCGGCGGCCGGCCCGGCTGGCCGTGCGCGGCGCCGACCCCGAGGCGGCGGCCGACGCGCAGGCGGTGCTCACCGCACTGGCGGTCCTGCTCACCCGGCGCAGCCCCGCGGCCTGGGCCGCGGTCGACCTCGTGGCCGGCGGCGCCACCCGGGGAGCGGCCGCCGCGGCGCTGGGCGTCTCCCGGCAGGCCGTGGCGCAGCGGCTGGCCGCCGGCGGCCTCGACCTCGAGTGCGAGCTGCGGCCCGCCGCTGCCCGGCTGCTCGCCCGCGCCGCGGGCTGACCGCCCGCACGGGGGACGCCGCCGCGCGCGCTGCAGCGGCGGTCGGCGAGGATGAACCGTCCGGAACGCCCCCGAGGAGGCCCGCCGTGCCCGAGCCCCAGCGCAACGCCGAGCTCCTCGGCATCTACCTCAACGACCACCTGGCCGCGGCCACCGGCGGCATCGAGCTGGTCGGCCGCATGATCGGCGTCCACCGCGGCAGCCGCTGGCAGCAGCCGCTCGAGCAGCTGCGCGGTGAGCTGTTCGAGGAGCGCGCGTCGCTGCTGCGGGTGGCGGCCGCCCTGGGCGTGCCGGTGCGGCAGTACAAGCAGCTCGGCGTGTGGGTCGCCGAGAAGGTGACCCGCGCGAAGCTCAACGGGCGGCTGCTGTCCCGCTCGCCGCTGTCGGACCTCGTCGAGTTCGAGTTCCTGGCCTCGGCGGTGCGCGCCAAGCGCAGCGGCTTCGAGACCCTGCGGATCGTCAGCGAGGTCGACGGCCGGCTCGACCGCGCCGAGCTCGACCGCCTCATCGACCAGGCCCACCACCAGTACGAGTGGCTCACCGACGCCCGCCGCGAGGTGGCCGCGGGCGTCTTCGGCGGGCGGCCGGAGGCCGCGGTCCCCAGCGACGCCGACTGACCGCCGGAGACGGGCGCGACGACGGCAGGTGCCACGACCCCGGGGCCCGGCCACCCGCACCGCCGCGGAGCACGCCGGCCGGGGTCGACGCCGACCTCGCCGCCGCGGTCGCCGAGCTGCGCCGACGCACCCGCCCGGACCTGCCGGTGGTCACCGTCGGGTCCTGCTCCGGCGGCAGCCACTCGTGGCGGCAGTCCGGCGGCGACCTCGACGTCGCCGCCTGCGTGGGCTCCTACGGCCGGCCGGTCCTGGTGGGCGACGCCGCGTCCCGCACCTCCGTCCGACGCTGCTGCTGGTCGCCGGCGCCGGCGCCGGCGCGGTCGCCCCGGTGGCCGAGCAGCTCGCGCCCGCCGCGACGATGCGCGCCGCCGGGGCCGAGGTGGAGACCGCGGTCTACGACGGCGCGCCGCACTCGTTCTCCGACCGGGCCGCGGCCGAGTGGCAGGAGGCGTGCCGGGACGCCTGGCGGCGGGTCCTCGCGCTGGCCGACCTGGGCTCCGCCGCGCGGGGGTGAGCGCGGCCGGCGCGCGACACCCTCCGACGCCCGTCCCGGCGTCCGGTGTGCGCCGTGACACCCTGGGCACCCGCAGGGGCGCCGGACGGGGGAAGGGAGCTGCATGGCCACTCGGCAGCACGTGCCCGGCCCGGGTCCGGGGCGGGCGCGGGCGGGGAGCCCCCCGGTGACGCCGTTCGACGAGGAGGCCCCCGACGCGGCCACGCCGGCCGACGCCCCGGCTCCCGCCGTCGAGGTGCCCCCGGTCGGCGTCGGGCCGGCGGCAGCCCCGGCGCCGACCGGCGGGCTGCCCCGCTGGCTGGTGCTGCTCGTCGGCGCCGCGGCCGCCACCATCGCCGTCGCCGGGGTGCGGGAGATCGCCTGGCTCGTCGCGCCGGTGCTGCTGGCGCTGGTGGTCGTCGTCGCGCTGATGCCGGTGCAGCGCTGGCTGCTGCGCCACGGGGTGCCGCGCTGGGCCGCGGCCACCGTCCTGCTCGTGCTCGTCTGGGGCGTCCTGCTCGGGCTGGGCTCGCTGCTGGTGGTGGCGATCGCGCAGTTCGCCGTCCTCCTGCCGGACTACGCCCCGCAGTTCGCCGTGCTGCTCGACGACACGGTGCGGCGGCTGGACGAGGCGGGGCTGTCCTCGACGCAGATCCAGGACCTCGTCGACCGGTTCGACTACGGCCAGCTCGTGGGGCTGGCCACCGGCCTGCTCGCCCGGGTCACCGACACGGCCAGCACCCTGGTGCTGCTGCTCTCGGCGATGGTCTTCCTCGCCATCGAGTCCGGCGGCTTCGGCCGCCGGCTGGCGCTGGTGGCCGAGGAGCGGCCGCACCTGCCCATCGCGCTGGGCCTGTTCGCCCGCGGGACCCGGTCCTACCTGCTGGTGAGCACCGTGTTCGGCGCGATCGTCGCGGTCGGTGACACGATCGCGCTGGCCGTCCTCGACGTGCCGATGCCGGTGCTGTGGGGGCTGCTGTCGTTCATCACCAACTACGTGCCCAACATCGGGTTCGTCCTCGGGGTGATCCCGCCGGCGCTGCTGGGCCTGCTCGACGGCGGCTGGCCCGAGTTCTGGATCATCCTGGGCGTCTACGCGCTGCTGAACTTCGTCGTCCAGACGCTGGTCCAGCCGCGCTTCGTCGGTGACTCGGTCGGCCTGTCGATGACGGTCACCTTCCTCGCCCTGCTGTTCTGGGGCTGGGTGCTCGGGGCGCTGGGAGCGCTGCTGGCCATCCCGCTCACCCTGCTGGTCAAGGCCCTGCTGGTCGACGTCGACCCGCGCGGGCACTGGCTCGACGCGCTGCTGCGGGAGGAGCCCAGGGCGCCGCGGACCAGCCGCGCCCGCCAGCGCGCGCAGGCCCGGCGGGCGGCCCTGGCGTCGGTCCGGACGCTGCACCCGCACTGGCCCGGACGGCGCGGACACCCGGACTGAGCTGCCCTTTCCCGGAATGTCAGGGGTCTGCGGGACGTTGTCCACACGTCGGGCGCAGTGTCCGGCGAGACCCCGAGGAGGACCCTGTGAAGGGTGATCGTGTCGAGGTCGTCATCGACGCCGGTGGCGGCACCCGCACCTACGAGATCGAGGCCACCCGGGCCGGACGGCGGGTCGACGTGACCCACGGCCGCGGCCTGGTGGAGGTCACCGAGACCACCCGCGGCGGCACGCCCGTGCGCACCGCGCGGTTCATGTCCGGGCGCGTGCTCGCGCTCGTCGAGCACCCGGCGGCCCGTCCCGGGCTCGACGACGACGAGCCGGTGACCCCGCTGCGCCGCACCGCTTGAGGAAGGACCCCGCTGCCCCGACCGGCGACCGGGAGCTGGTCGTGCTGGTGGGGCTGCAGGGGGCGGGCAAGTCCTCGTACGTCCGGGAGCACCTGGCGGCGACGCACGCGGTGGTCAGCAAGGACCACTGGCCGCGGGCGCGACGGCGGGAGGCGCGGCAGCAGCGGGTGGTGGCCGAGCTGCTCGCCGCCGGGCGCAGCGTCGTCGTCGACAACACCAACCCGTCCCCGGCCGAGCGGGCCGCCCTGGTGGCCGCGGCCCGCACCGCCGGCGTCCCCGTGCGGGCCGTCTGGCTGGACACCCCGCTCGAGACCTGCCTGGCCCGCAACGACGCCCGCGAGGGGCGGTCGCGGGTCCCCCTGGTCGGGGTGCACGCCACCCGCGCCCGGCTGGTCCCGCCGTCGACGGCGGAGGGGTTCGACCGGGTCGACGTCGTCCGGGCCGACGGACACGGGCCACCGGCTGAGGCCCGCCGTGCGCGGGCCGGGGGAGCGGTGCGGTAGACCTTGACGGCCGTCCGCCCCGTCGTCCGTCCCCGGAGGTCCCGCCCGTGCTGGCCAGCATCGGCTACGCCGTCGCCTACACCGCTGTCGGCCTCGTGCTGCTGGCCGTGGGCTACCTCGTCCTCGACCTGCTCACCCCCGGCCACCTCGGCCGGCACATCTACGAGGACAGGTCGGTGAGTGCGGGGGTCGTCCTCGCCGCCGGGTTCCTCGCCCAGGGCGCGATCACCTTCACCACCATCTGGACCAACGCCACGGCCGGGTTCGGCCAGGCGCTGCTCTACACCGTGGTGTTCGGCCTGCTCGGCGTGGTCCTGCAGGCGATCGCCTTCGTCGGCCTCGACCTGATCACCCCGGGGAAGCTCGGGCACCTGGTGACCGAGGTCGGCCTGCACCCCGCGGCCCTCGTCAGCGGCGCCGCGCAGCTGTCGGTCGCCGCGATCATCGTCGCCTCGATCTGGCCCTGACACGCCGCCGGACCGCCGTCGGGAGCGCCTCGCGCCCGACGTAACGTGTCCGTCGCAGCGTGGGCCACCCCCCGGTGGGGGCCGGTGGCCCCCACGAGGACGGCCGGCACCGACGCCGCCGCCACCAGCGAGAGGAACTGCAATGAGCGAGGGGACCCCCCGCGTCGCCATCGTGACCGGCGCGGCGCGCGGCATCGGCGCCGCGACCGCCAAGCGGCTGGCCGCCGACGGCTTCGCCGTGGCCGTGCTCGACCTCGACGAGGCGGCCACCAAGGACACCGTCCAGGAGATCGAGGCCGCCGGTGGCCGGGCGCTGGGCGTCGGTGCCGACGTCAGCGACGCCGAGCAGGTGCAGGCCGCCGTCGACCGCATCGCCGCCGAGCTCGGTGCCCCCGTCGTGCTGGTGAACAACGCCGGCGTCACCCGCGACAACATGCTGTTCAAGATGACCGAGGTCGACTGGGACGTCGTCATGAACGTGCACCTGCGCGGCTCGTTCCTCATGACCCGCGCGTGCCAGAAGCACATGGTCGACGCGAAGTGGGGCCGGGTCGTGAACCTGTCGTCGACCTCGGCGCTGGGCAACCGCGGCCAGGCCAACTACTCGACGGCCAAGGCCGGTCTGCAGGGCTTCACCAAGACCCTCGCCATCGAGCTGGGCAAGTTCGGCGTCACCGCCAACGCCATCGCCCCCGGCTTCATCCAGACCGAGATGACCAAGGCCACCGCCGAGCGGATGGGCATCGGGTTCGACGACTTCATCGCCTACGCCGCCAAGGAGATCCCGGTGCAGCGCGTGGGTCAGCCCGAGGACATCGCCCACCTGGTGTCCTTCTTCGTCAGCGAGGGCGCCGGCTTCGTCTCCGGCCAGGTCGTCTACGCCGCGGGCGGCCCCAAGGCCTGACTGAGGACTCCGCACCTCACCACGGGGCCCGGCCGGGAGGACTCCCGGCCGGGCCCCGTCGCGTCGGGGCGCCCCTCAGGCGGCCGCCGGGCGCTCCGGACGCGCCGGCCGGGGCTCGACCAGCCGGGTCAGCAGCGGACCGGCGACGGCGAGCAGCAGCACGTACGCGGTGGCCAGCGGGCCGAGGGCCGGCACCCCCGCCGCCACGGCCAGGCCGGCGATCACCACCGAGAACTCCCCGCGGGCGACCAGCGCGGTCCCGGCCCGCCAGCGACCGGGGACCGCGACGCCGTCCCGGCGGGCGGCGTACCACCCCGTCGCGATCTTGGTCGCCGCGGTCACGCCGCCCAGCAGCAGCGCGGCCGGGAGGACCGGGACGACATCGGCGGGGTCGGTGGCCAGCCCGAAGGCCACGAAGAAGGTGGCCGCGAACAGGTCGCGCAGCGGCGTGAGGATCCGCCGTACCCGCTCCGCGAAGGGCGAGGGCAGGGCCAGCCCGACGAGGAAGGCGCCGACGGCGGCCGAGACGCCCAGCGCCTGGGCCGCGCCGGCCACCAGCAGGGTCAGTCCGACCAGGCGCAGCAGCACCTGCTCGTCGTCGGGCGAGGACAGCAGCCGCCCGAGGTGGTGCCCGTGCCGACGGGCGGCGGCCAGGACCAGCACGACCGTGCCGGCCGCCAGCGCCAGCCCGCCGGCGGCCGCCACCGGGCCGCCCCCGGCCAGGGCCACCGCCAGCAGCGGCAGGACCAGCGCCATCGCGAGGTCCTCGAGGACCAGCACCGACAGCACAGCCGGCGTCTCGCGGTTGGCCAGCCGGCCCAGGTCGGCCAGCAGCCGCGCCACGATGCCCGAGGACGAGATGTAGGTGATGCCCGCCAGGGCGAGCGCCCCCTCCCACGGCAGGCCCAGGAGCAGGCCGGCCACCAGCCCGGGCGGCGCGTTGAGCAGCAGGTCCACGAGGCCGGAGCGGCCGTGGTGGCGCAGCGAGGTGAACAGCTCGTCCGGGGAGAACTCCAGGCCGAGGGCGAGCAGCAGCAGGACCACGCCGATCTCGGCCGCGGCCTCGATGAACGGCGTGGCCGTCGTCAACGGGACGATGCCGCCCTCGCCGACGGCCAGGGCGGCCACGAGCACGAACGGGATCGGGGAGAGGTCCAGCCGGCGGGCCAGCAGACCGAGGGCGGCCAGGCCGAGGAAGAGGAGCCCCAGCTCGACCAGCAGCGCCTCGGTGCCGTGCACTCCTCAGGCCCGGGTCTCGCCGTCGAGCCGGGCGGCCAGCTGCCCGAGGCCGGCGGCCGACCCGATGGCGACCAGGACGTCGCCCGCGTGCAGCACGTCCGCCGGCCCGGGCGAGGTGACGACGTCGCTCTCGCGGACCAGGGCGACGACCGAGCAGCCGGTCAGCGTGCGGGCGCGGGTCTCGCCCAGCGGGCGGTTCTCGAAGGGCGACCCGGGCCGCACCGTGAAGCGGCCGGACTCGAGCCCCGGGACCTCCCGGGACAGGTCCACGAAGCGCTGCGTCAGGCGGGGGGCGCCGAGCAGCTCGGCGAGGACCCCGGTCTCGTCCGCGTCGAGCCGGATGACGCCCCGGGTGCGGTCGGGGTCGCGACGGTCGTACACGGAGACCTCGATGCCGCCCTCCCGCTGCACGACGACGGCGAGGCGGTCACCGGCGCGCGTCGTGAGTCCGTAGCGCACGCCGATGCCGGGCAGCAGGGTCTCCTCGAGTTCCACCACGCGGGCATCCTGGCAGCCGCGCGGGCCCCTGCGGCCGGGGCCGGGTGGCGCGGGTCACGGCCGGTCGTGGGACCGGCGGGCAGAGCGCCCGGGCCGCCGGCGTTGTACCCGGCGTGACCGCTCCCCTCCGCCTCGTCGTCCTCGGCGACTCCATCGGTTTCGGCACCGGGGCCGCCCGCGTCGAGGACGGCCCCGGCCCGCGCCTGGCGCGGGCGCTGCGCGACGAGGGCATCGCCACCGACCTCACCGTCCTCGCCGTCCCGGGCGCGGTCTCCCGCGACCTCGCCGCCCAGGTGCGCCGGGCCGCGCCGCTCGGCGCCGACCTCGCGGTCGTGGTGATCGGGGCGAACGACCTCGCCCGGTTCGTGCCGGTCGACGCGGCCACCGCCGCGCTCGGCGCCGCCGTGGCCGACCTGCGCGCCGCCGGTACCGACGTCGTGGTGGTGCCGGCGCCGGACATGTCGAGCGTGCCGTTCGTCCCGCCGGCGTTCCGGCCCGCCGTGCAGGCCGCGTGCGCGGTGCTGCAGCAGCGCCAGGCCGCCGTCACCCGAGCGCACGGCGCCGTCGTCGCGCCGGTGGCTGCCGAGGTCGGCCGGGCCTTCACCGCCGACCCGGCGATGTTCTCCGCCGACCGGTTCCACCCGTCCTCGGCCGGCTACGCCCGGATCGCCGCCGCACTGGCGCCGACCGTGCTCGCCGCCGCCCGCGACCGCCTGGCCCGCCGCGCCGCTTAGGCCGCGCTCACGCGGTCCGGGCGGCCTCCGCTGTCGCCCCGCGCATGCCGGCGGCGTCGAGGTCGGGGCCGTAGCCGGGGGTACCGGGCTGCACGCGCCAGCCCTCGGCCAGCGGGCCGAGGTCGACCACGTCGAAGCCGAGGTCGTCGATGAGCGAGGCGGCCGACTCCCGGGCCGAGGCGTCGTCCCCGGCGATCGCGACGGCCCGCCGGTTCGGCGTGCCGGGCGCGCTGCGCCGGGCGGTGATGTGCGCGGCGAGGACGTGGTTGAAGGCCTTGACCACCCGTGACGTGGGCAGGCGCGCCTGCAGCAGCTCCGAGCTGGTCGTGGACCCGTCGTCCAGCTCGGCGACGTGCCCGTCGCGCTCCGGGTAGTAGTTGTTGGTGTCGAGCACGACCTTGCCCGCCAGCGGCTCGACCGGGATGTCCCCGATCGCCTTGAGCGGCACGGTCACCACCACCAGGTCGCCGGCGGCCCCGGCCTCGGCCGCGGTCGCCGCCCGCACCGAGCCCCGCCGGGACGGCCGCGCCCCGATGGACTCCACCAGGTCGGTCAGCGTCTCGGGGCCGCGGGAGTTGGCCAACACGACGTCGTAGCCCGCGTCGGTGGCCGCCTGGGCGAGCGCTGTGCCGATGTGGCCGGCGCCGATGATGCCGATGGTCGTCATGACCGGCCGCAACGCCGCCGGCTCTCGGTCATTCCCGACCCCGGGCCGGCATAGGAAGCATTCCCCATGTCGCGGCGGCCGAGACGTGGGGAATGCTTCCTATGCCTCGTCGAGAGCGTCGGCCAGCAGCTCGGCGAGCGAGCGCCCGGGGCGGCCGGCCAGCTGGTCGAGCTGGGTCCGGCAGGAGAACCCGTCGGCCAGGACGACGGCGTCGCGCCCGGCCGCGCGGACCGCGGGCAGCAGCTGCTGCTCGGCGATCGCGACCGACACGTCGTGGTGCCCGCGTTCCACGCCCCAGTTGCCGGCCAGCCCGCAGCAGCCGCCCAGCCGGGTGACCGTCGCGCCGGCCCGCCGCAGCAGCCGCTCGTCGGTCGCCCAGCCCATGACCGCGTGGTGGTGGCAGTGCGGCTGGGCGACCACCTCGACGCCGGCCAGCGACGGCGGCGCCCAGCCCTCGGTCGCGGTGAGCAGCTCGGCCAGCGTCCGGGTGCCCGCGGCGACCCGCGCGGCGGCGTCGTCGTCGACCAGCTCGACGGCGTCGCTGCGCAGCGCCGCGGTGCACGAGGGCTCCAGCCCCACGACCGGGATCCCGGCGTCGACCAGCGGTGCCAGCCGCCGCACGGTGTCGCCGAGGATCCGCCTGGCGGTGTCGAGCTGGCCGGTGGTGGTCCAGGTCAGCCCGCAGCAGGTGTCGTCGGCGGGCAGCTGCACCGTGTAGCCGGCGGCCTCGAGCACCCGCACCGCCGCGTGCGCCACCTGCGGGGCGAAGTGGTCGGTGAACGAGTCCACCCAGAGCGCGACCGGGGCGCCGTCGCCGGGGCGGGGGGTCCACTCCTGCCGGAAGGTGCGCCGTGCGAACGCCGGCAGGTCGCGGCGCTGGTCGACCCCGGCGGTCCAGCGGGCCAGCCGCCCACCCAGCCGCGAGGCGGTGACCGCGTTGACCAGCCGCGGGGCCCGGGCGGCGAGGTCGGCCCACATCGGCAGCCGGCCCAGCAGGTAGTGCGAGCGCGGGCGCAGCCGCCGCCGGTAGGACTGGTGCAGCACCTCGGACTTGTAGCTGGCCATGTCCACACCGGTCGGGCAGTCGCGCGAGCAGCCCTTGCACGACAGACACAGGTCCAGCGCCGCGTGCACCTCCGGGGAGCGCCAGTCCCGCACCGGGCCGCCGGGGGCGAGCATCTCCTGCAGCACCCGCGCCCGCCCGCGGGTGGTGTCCTTCTCCTCCCGGGTCGCCGGCCACGACGGGCACATCACCGCGACGCCGGAGGGCTCGGCCCGGCACTTGCCGACGCCGGTGCAGCGGTGGACGGCGTTGGACAGGTCCCCGCCGTCGTGCCGGTAGGCCAGCGCCAGCCCGTCCCGGCGGCGCGGCGCGGCGGCCACCCGGACGTCGTCGTCGAGCGGTGCCGGGCGCACCAGCACGCCGGGGTTGAGCACGTCGGCGGGGTCGAACACGCCCTTGACCTGCGCGAACAGGTCCAGTGCGGCGGGGGAGTACATGCTGCCGAGCAGCTCGCTGCGGGCCCGGCCGTCGCCGTGCTCGCCCGACACCGACCCGCCGTAGCGGGCCACCAGCGCGGCGGCCTCGGTGACGAAGGCCCGGTAGGCGGCCCGGCCCCGGTCGGGCTCCCGGCCGAACGGGAAGTCGATCCGCACGTGCACGCAGCCGTCGCCGAAGTGGCCGTAGGGCACGCCCTGCAGCCCGTGCTGCTCCAGCAGCGCCTCGAACTCGCGGAGGTAGGCGCCCAGCGAGGTCACCGGGACGGCGGCGTCCTCCCAGCCGGCGTGCGCCGGCCGCCCGTCGGAGGTGCGCGCGGCCAGGCCGGCGCCGTCCTCCCGGATCCGCCAGATCGCGGCGGCGTGCGCGACGTCGGTGACCACCAGCGCGTCGACCGCCCCCGCGTCGGCGACCACGCCGGCCCCCTTCGCCGCCACCTCGGCGACCGTGTCGCCAGTCAGCTCGACGATCAGCCAGCCCGCGCCCCGGGGCAGGTCGGGGACGACGGCGGCCGGCACGTCGCGCAGCCGCTGCACGATCCGCTCGTCGAGGCCCTCGACCGCGGTGGGCCCGTGCCGCAGCAGCCCCGGCGTGGCGTCGGCGGCGTCGGCCATCGAGGGGTAGCCGAGGACCACCAGCCCGCGGTGCGGGGCGTCGGCGACCAGCCGCACGGTGGCCCCGAGCACGAGGGCGAGGGTGCCCTCGCTGCCCACCAGCGCGCGGGCGACGTCGAAGCCGTGCTCGGGCAGCAGGTGCTCCAGCGAGTAGCCCGACACCTGCCGGCCGAAGCGGCCGAGCTCGGTGCGGATGGTGGCGAGCTCGCGGCCGACCAGGATGCGGAGGTCGTCGAGGCCGTCGACGACCGACCCGGAGGACAGCCGCAGCCGCTGCCCGGTGCCGGTGACCACGTCGAGGCCGACGACGTTGTCCGACGTCCGGCCGTAGCCCAGCGCGCGGGAGCCGCAGGCGTTGTTGCCGATCATCCCGCCGACGGTGCAGCGGTTGGCGGTGCTGGGGTCGGGGCCGAAGCGCAGCCCGTGCGGCCGGGCGGCGACCTGCAGCGCGGCCTGCACCACGCCGGGGTCGACGACGGCGGTGCGCGCCTCGGGGTCGATCGCGTGCACGCGGGTGAGGTACCGGCTGGTGTCGACGACGACGCCGGCGCCCACGGCGTTCCCGGCGATCGAGGTGCCCGCCCCGCGCATGGTCAGCGGCACGCCGAGCTCGCGGCACACCTCCAGTGCCGCGACCACCTCGTCGGCGTGCCGCGGGCGCACGACGGCGCGCGGCAGCACCCGGTACAGCGAGCCGTCGGAGGAGTACAGCGCCCGGGCCAGGCCCGAGTCGTCGACGTCGGCGATGCCGGCCCGTCGCAGGGCCTCGGCGATCTCGGTGGTGGCGGCGTCGACGACGGTCACCGGACCAGTGTCCCCGGTGCCCCGCGCGGGTGCGGGAGGCACCGGGGAGGGCGGTCACTCCTGGGACGGCGGCTCGTCCTGCCCCGACTCCTCGGCCTCGTCGGCCTCCTCCTTGGTGTGGTGCACCGCGCCGTCGGCGTGCTCCGGCGGGCCGTAGACGGTGTAGAGGACCAGCGGGTTGGGCCCGGTGTTGAGGAAGTTGTGCTTGGTCCCGGCCGGGACGACGACCAGGTCGCCCTGCGCCACCTTCCTGGTGGCCCCGCCGACCTTCGCCTCCCCGACCCCGCTGACGAAGGTCAGGATCTGGTCGATGTCCTCGTGGACCTCCTCGCCGATCTCCCCGCCCGGCGGGATGGTCATGACGACGAGCTGCGTGTTCTCGCCGGTCCACAGCACCCGGCGGAAGTCCGGGCTCTCCTCGGCGACGGTCGCGATCGTGAAGTGGATGACGGACGCCATCGGCGCGCTCCTCCCTGTTCCTGCGGCACCCGGACGGTGCCTCCCGCCGCTGCTCCTGCCCGCGCTCCGTCCGGGCCATGCGCGGCCGTCCCCGCCGGCCCCTCCCGCCGGAGGCGCGCGGCTGCTACCGTCGACCGCGTCGGTTCGGGAATCCAACCGACGTTCGTCGAGTCCCTGGGGGCGTGCGTGTCCATCCCGGTCCGGTCCCGTCCGCCCGCTGCCGTCGACGCGGCGTCCCCGCAGTCGCGGACGCTGGCCGTCGTCGCCACCAGCACGCTGGTGGTGCTCGCCGCGTTCGTCACCCCGCTGGCCACCGCGGTCGCCACCGCGCGCGAGCTGGGCACCGGCCCGGGCGGGCAGGCGTGGCTGCTCTCGGCGATGAGCGTCGGGCTGGCCGCGGCGCTGCTGGTCAGCGGCGCGGCCGCCGACGACCTCGGCCGGCGGCGCGTCTTCACCGCCGGGCTGGTGCTGGTGGCCGCGGGCGCGGCGGTGTCGGGCGCGGCGACGGGCACCGGGGTCTTCGTCGCCGGGCGGCTGGCCGAGGGGGTCGGCGGTGCTGCGGTGCTCGCCTGCTCGCTCGGCCTGATCGCCCAGGTCTTCCCGCTGGGCCCGGCGCGGGCGCGGGCCGCGGCGGTGTGGGGTGCGGCCATCGGTGCGGGCACCGGCGTCGGCGGGCTGACCGCGGTGCTCCTCGACGGCGACACCGGCTGGCGGGCCACGCACGTCGCCACCGCCGTCGTCGCCGTGCTGCTGGCGGTGGCCGCCCGGCTGCTGCTGCCGGAGTCCCCGCGCGGGCGCCGGCCGCGGGTCGACGTCGCCGGGCCGGTGCTGCTGGTCGCCGCGGTCACCTGCCTGCTCGTCGGCCTGGTCGCCCCGCGGTCCGGCGCCGGCACCGCGACGACGGCGGCGCTGCTGGCCGCCGGCGGGCTGCTGGCCGCCGGGTTCGTCCTCGCCGAGTCCCGCGTGCGCGCGCCGATGGTCGACCTCGGGCTGTTCCGCGTCCGCGGGTTCGACGCCGCGCTGCTGGGCGCCCTGGTCACCGGCGCGGCCACGGTCGGGCTGATGTCCTTCCTCGCCACGGTGCTGCAGCGCGCCCTCGGCGCCACCCTGCTCGCCACCACCGTGCTCGTGCTGGTCTGGTCGGCGGTGGCCACGGCGACCTCGGTCGGGGTGCGCTGGCTCCCCGCGGTCGACGGCCGGCTGCTGCTGGCCGCCGGCCTCGCCGTGTCGGCGGCGGGACTGGCCGCCCTCGCGGTCCTCGAGGCGGGCTCCTCGGAGCTGCGGCTGCTGCCCGGGCTGGTCGTCCTCGGGGTCGGCTACGGCGTGGTCAACGCCGCCCTGGGCCGCGAGGCGGTGGCGCACGTGCCGCCGGAGCGGGCCGGCATGGGCAGCGGCGCCAACAACACCGCGCGCTACCTCGGCGCCGCCGTCGGGGTCACCCTCGTGGTGCTGCTGGCCACCGCCGGCGACCCGGCGGGCACCGCGGCCGGGCTGGTCGCCGGCTGGGACACCGCCGCCCTGGCCGCCGGCGGCGTCAGCGCGGCCGGTGCGCTGGCGGTGCTGGCACTGCGACCGGCGCGCCGCTGACCGTCGCGCCCGCGACCTCCGCCTCGGCCGGCGGGTCCGCCGGCGGGGCGGGGGCGCGCCGCAGCCGGAGCAGGCCGACGGAGACCAGCAGCGCGCCGGCCCCCGCCGCGGTGGCGGCCACGGTCAGCACCGACAGCGACCCGGCGGCCGCGAGCGCCCCGACGACGGTGGTCTCCACCACGACGGCGCCCCACACCGCGGCCGCGGCGACCCGGTCGGCCGCGGCGATGCCGTTGTAGAGGAGCAGCTGGGCGAGCGCGAGGGCGGTGCCCGAGGCGGCGAACACCCAGGTCCACCCGTCCAGGTGGGCGCCGTAGGCGGCGCCGCCGACCAGCGGCAGGGCGGCGGCGCCCAGGGCCGCGGTGGCCAGCGTGAGCGCCCCGCCGACCGCGGCGACGACGGCCAGCGCCGAGGACAGCGCCCGCCGCCGGCCGGCGGCGTCGGCCAGCCGGGGGAGGACGACCACGCCGACGCCCTGGGGCAGCCAGTACGCGACCTTGGCGAACACCGCGCCGACCGCGTACTCGCCGGCCAGCGCCGCGGGCAGGTGGTGGCGGGCGAGCAGCAGGTCGAGGTTGACCAGCAGCACCAGGCCCAGCAGCGCGCCCGACGCCCGCAGCGTCGACCGCGCCGGCCCGCGCAGGCCGCCGGACACCCCCGGCCGGCCGCAACCGGCCCACGACACCAGCGCCCCCAGCGCGCAGCCGGCCGCCATGCCCGCCAGCGCCGCCGCGGGCGTGCCGCCGAGCAGCAGGCCGGTCACCGCACCGCCGGCCTTGAGCAGCCCGAACGCGGCCACGACGACCGCGAGCCGCCCGTAGCGGCCGGTGCCCTGCAGGATCCCGTCGTAGGCGCCGACCAGGGTGTGCGGCACGAGCACCGCCACCATCCACACCGCCGGCGTGGGGTCGGGCAGCCGCAGCAGGGCGGCCACCGGCAGCACCGCGGCCAGGCCGACGAGCCCGGCCGCGCCCGCGGCCAGCAGCGCGGTGGCGTGCAGGCGCCGGGCGGCGGCGTCGGCCGGGCCCGACCGCGGGTCGCCCAGGTGCAGCGCGGCCGCCGTCTGCAGGCCCGTGGCCGGCACGACGCCGACGAGCAGGACGCCGAGCAGCGCGGCCAGCTCGCCGTAGGAGGCCGGGCTGAGCAGCCGCGCCGCGAGCACCGTGACGACGTAGGACAGCGCGCTGACGGCCAGCAGCGCCCCGGACAGCACGGCGGCCGGGACCGCCCCGGCGACGCGCGCGGCTCCCCCCTCCGGGTGCCGCGGGCGGGGCAGCGTCACGCGGCCGCCCTACCCTGCGGGGGCCCCGGTGCGGGGACCGGGAGCCGGGAGGAGGACGCGTGACGGGCGCCTTCGACGGCTCCGTGGACTCCGCCGTCGCCCCCGACCGCTCGCCGTGGCCGGCCCGGGTGCTCGGCGTGGCCGTCGCCGTGCTGGTGACCGCGCCCGCGCTGGCCGCCGGGCACGTGAACCTCGTCGACATGGTCTCGGTGCCCCGCCAGGACCCCGACCTCGACGCCCTCGGGCTGGGCGGCTCGCTGCCGCGGGCGGTCCCGGTCGACGGCGCGATGGGGCTGCTCACCGCCGTCGTCCCCGGGGACCTGGTGCAGAAGGCGGTGCTGCTGCTGACCGTCGCGGCGGCGGTGCTCGGTGCCGCCCGGCTGGTGCCCCCGGGGCCCGACGGCCGGCGCGGCCTGGCCGGGGCGGTCGCCGGGCTGGTCTACGGCTGGAGCCCCTACCTGGCCGAGCGGCTGCTCCTCGGCCACTGGGCGCTGCTGGTCGGCTGGGCGGCGCTGCCCTGGATCGTGCGCGCCGGCCTGCGGCTGCGCGCCGGCGAGCCGCGGGCGTGGCCGCGGCTGGTGCTCGCCGTCGCGCCCGCCGCGCTCACCCCCACCGGCAGCCTGCTCGCCGCCGGCGCGGTCCTCGCCGGCACCGGCCTGCGGCGCGCGCCCGCCGGGCTGGGTGCCGTGGCGCTGCTGTCGGCGCCCTGGGTGGCCGCCGGGGCGCTCAGCCCCGCCGGTGGCACCTCCGACCCGGCCGGCGTGGCCGCCTTCGCCGCGCGCGGCGAGAACTGGGCGGGCGCGGTGGGCGCGGTGCTCGGCACCGGCGGCGTCTGGAACGGCGCGGCGGTCCCCGACAGCCGGGCGTCGGCGCTGGTCCCGCTGGCCACCGCGCTGCTGCTCGGGCTCGCCGTCGCCGGCTGGGCCGGCCGCGGTGCGCGCCGCGGCGCCGGCACCCGGCTGCTCGTGCTCGGCGCCGCGGGCCTGCTGCTCGCCCTCGCCGGGGTGCTGCCGGGCGCCGCGGCGCTGCTCGAGGCGGCCGTCGCCGGGGTGCCCGGCGCGGGCCTGCTGCGCGACGGGCAGAAGTGGGCCGCCTGGTGGGCGCTGCCGCTGGCCGTCGGCGCCGGGCTCGGCGCCCGCCGCGCGGTCGCGGCCGCCGGCACGGTGCTGCCCCGCGCCGCCGCCGCGGCGGCAGTCGGGCTGGCGCTGCTGCTGCCGCTGGTCGCCGTCCCCGACCTCGCGTGGGGCGTCGGGGGGGGGGGGGGGGGGGGGGGGGGGGGGGGGGGGGGGGGGGGCGGCGGGGGCGGGGGGGGGGCCGACGGGGCGGGCGGGGCCCCGCTGGTTCAACC